>JBGSSC010000739.1:0-3991 GCA_041737265.1 Terrimicrobiaceae bacterium
TCGCTACGAGAACTTTCTCCGCTCGCACGGCTTGTTCACTCGATCGCAGAGAAAGGCATTCGGTTTCAAATAGCCGGTATGTCGGCGGCGATTCTTCAGGGGGTCCCGGCAACAACCATCGACACGGATATCTGGGTTGAGCTCCCCGAGCGCCAGTTTGTCAAGTTGACAGCATTGATCGTAGCCCAGGGCGGGCTCATGCTTGCACCAACTGTTGCAGCGCTTGCAGATGATTCCATTGTGAATTTTCTTCCGAGAGTGGATGGAGTTGGTGGCTTTGATGAGGAGCTACGGCAAGCCAGGAAACTCCGCTGGCAGGGGATGGACGTCCCGGTTCTCAGGTTGGAAAGCATACTGGCCAGCAAACGTCATCTTGCCCGGCCCAAGGACATTGCCCACATACCCCTGCTCGAGCAAACCCTCCGAATCAGAAACCAGAACCCCTGATCGGCATATCCCGTCGTTGACACCACTCGCGAAATGTAAGACAGTCTTACTATGACGACGGTGCTCTCCTCCAAAGGCCAGGTTGTTCTCAACGCGGCTCTGCGGCGGACTCTGGGGCTCCCGGCGGGAACCGTTTTCTCCGTCCGCTGTGAAAACCGAACGATTGTTCTGGAACCCACCAGTCCCGCCCGGTCGAAGGGCCGCATTGTCAAAGACCCCGGCAGTGGATTTTCTGTACTGGAAGCGGGAGGAAAGGCACCGAAGCTGACCAGCGAGCGCGTCAAAGAAATGCTGGCTGATTTCCCGTGAGATTCCTTCTCGACGTCAACGCGCTGATCGCACTCGGGTACAAACAACATGTTTTTCACAAACGTGTCTCCGGCTGGGCGGCAGGAAAGTCCCTTGCCACCTGCAGCATCGCAGAGTTGGGATTCGTGCGTATTCTTGCCCAACTTCCCGAGGCGGATATCCCGGTGGCAACCTCCCGCGAATTTCTTGCAACGATGAAGAGGGAGCGCCGGATCAGGCAGATTTCCGACATGCAATCGGCCGTTGACCTTCCCGTCTGGGTCCAAAAGCCGGGACAGATCACCGACGGTCATCTTCTTGCCCTCGCCGCATCGAACAACTTGGCCCTTGCCACCTGCGATGGGGGAATCCCCGGCGCATTTCTCATCCCCTGAACGTCGGTTCTTTCGGCCAGGAGTTTTAACCCGGATCGGGCCGCGAACTCCCACAGCGAGTCGTCCCACGGCAACCAATGTAGAATTCCGGCAGCCGGATCCGCATCGACCGGTTTCCAGCGGGTGCGAAAATCCCTGAGGTCACTCGCCCCCTCCCGATGCCTGCGATGCACGCCCCTTGGCTGGCTGCTCCGGTGCTACTTCTGCGTCCTGGTTTGCCACCCAAGTTCCAGAAAAAACTGGGTGTAATAGGCGGCACCCCAGCGGAGCACTTGGACCTTGGCATCACCGGCAATCCGCTTGGGTTCGTCCGAGGGAATATCTGTGACTTTGCACCGGGCGCGTGCGGCCTGCACCGAAAGCAGGGGCTCGATCCCCATACGCGTGCAATAAAGGCGCTCGGGCAAGGTGTATGCGGAGTCTTTCTCCAGCCCGAGCTCGTAAAATAAGTTCGTTCGGTAGATCCGGAAAATGGTCATCGCGTCCGTGTAGTGACCGCCATGAAGAACATTGACCGTGCGGGTGAAGAGCCAGTTGCCGAAGCCGGTGATGAGCCCGTCGTCCTCACTTTTGGCCGGAGGAAGGTATCGGGAAGCCACGACCATATCGTAGCCTTCCCTGACCTTTTCGATGAGCCGGGGCAGATCTTCCGGAGGGCAATTGCCGTCCGGGCTGAATGTGACCACGTAATCCCCGGTAAGCCGCGGCCAGGCTTCAATGTAGGCGAACCGGATACCTTTTTGGGACTGGAGGTGCACATCGTAGCCGAGAGACCTCGCGTAATCGGCAGTTCCATCTTTCGAGTTCCCATCGGAAACCAAAATTTGAGAAAAGAGGCTCGTCTCCACTCGTGGCATGATTTGCTCCATACTGAGCCGTTCGTTGAGCGTGGGGATGAAAAGCGAGACGGTCATAACTTTCAGTTCAGGTCGATTAGCCTGAGGTTTGCCGCCGTTGCGACGACCCGTTGGGAGCGTGAAAGTTGGTCGGCACTTTCCATGAAGTCGAGGGAGTATTTGCCCCATACTTCCTTAAAAAACCACTCCGGGCGTTGGTGCTCGGTCCAATGTTTGCGGGTGTATAGCAGCATCGCGTTGTCGAAGTCCGGGACCATCAGATAATCGATACCTTGGGAAAGCAGGTAATCTTTGAGGGCTTCAGCGCCTTGTCCGACCGGCCATGTGCCGATCCGCGCACCGCCCGGCACGTCTGCAGTCAGGATGCGGTTGCGGGCAAAGTTGAATGCATAGGGGGTGTCGACGGCCGCAAAAATGGCAGATCCCTCTGGCGTGTATCGTTGAAGTTCTTGGACTGCATTTGTAAGAGCAGGGTTAATCAGCGGTTGTCGTGAAGATATTTGGGCTGGCAGCCCATCAACTGCAGCCTGGAGCTCGCGTGAGCCTCCTGTCAAATTGACCGCCAGAAGCAGTCCGATGATAGCCGCCATGCCGGATGCCGAAGTCTTCAGTTCGACCGGAGCCTGCGAGGACATCGCGGAGAGCACCGTCCATAGGGCGACAGGCATCAGCATTGGAAATGTGTAGCGGTAGCTTTCAAAAAGCACTGTCACCCCAAATTTGTATGACGTGAAAATGGAAACACCAACTGCAATGGCTGCAGCTGCGAGTGCGAGTGCTCGATTGGGAACGGATCGCGCCAGGAGAAAACAAAGCAGAAGAACGACCACCTCTGGGATAAATAAATAAGCGAATGCATGTGAGATATCGTGAAAAGCTCCTGCTTTGTTTCCCAGCACGGTGAACTCGGGGTTCATGGTTCCCAGGAAGGGAGGATAGAGGGGTGTCTTATTTGACTGCCATAATACCGACGCCCAAGGTACAAGGAGAACGAACGAACCCGCTGCGACCCAGGCCACAGGGAGAAATAGCCTCAGGGGAGACCGGCCTTCCGAGGGCCTTTCGAGAAGCCATTTCACCAGCGGCAGAGCTGCTACAATACCCGCCGTGCAGAGAAGGTAGGTCGGCCGAAGGCTGGCGGCCGCTGCGACCAAGACCATGCATGGGATCCACCTCTGCCAATCGGTCGCACTGGCAGGCGGATTGCTCAGCCGGCGAAGCGTTTCGAGCAGTGCCAGCACAATAACAGAACCCGTCAGTGCACTGCCCGTGTTGATGCGTGGAACGGCCACAAAGAATAGGGCGGCCAAGGCCAGGAAGCGCAGCACTGCAAGCTTCGGAGGAGTGGATTTTGAGAGATGCAGCAGCATCCCGAAAAGCATCAGCATGCCAAAGCCGCGATCAGGAACATGTCCGTTTCTCTCACCGCCAACGATCATGACCAGCGCTTGAAGAAGGGCTTGCCCGCCGTAAGTGCCCATACGACGGACGTTGAAGGGTTCGATCAGGGTTCCCGTTTGAAGAATTTTCTCGGGGAAAAACAGGTAGCAGACGACATCATCGTTGGGATCGATTTGGTGGGGCCAGGCAATTGAGGATAGGAATGCCACTGCGGCGAGGCCATAGAGAACGAGGGCCGGGATGCTGAGACCTGAGAGCTGAAGGTTCAGCCGTGAAGGGGAGGATTCGGCGCTGCCTTTCGTGGATTTCTTGGCTTTCGCCGTGAATTTTTCCGCCAGGTAGAAAAGGGAGAGGGCGGTACCGAAGAGGACGACAAGGGTGAGGTTCGGGGCCTTGGCCATTCGCAACATCATGAGCGCCCCGCCAAGCGCTAGGACCACCGCCATGCCCCAGGCGCAGGTCAGCCCCCAGCCGAGGTCATCGAACTCCTTGCGGTTGACCCAACGGCGCAGCGCCTCGCCGTAGCCCCAGAATGAGACCAGGATGACGATGCTCCAGAGGAGAACGGGGAAGTAGCCGGGATGCACGGGAGGAGGAAAAGAT
>JBGSSC010000019.1:0-1827 GCA_041737265.1 Terrimicrobiaceae bacterium
CGTTCGGGAACTGGAAGCGGGAGATGTTTCAAAATTTGCAGTGGTGCGCGTGGCTGACGAAATTCTTGTGGATCTCATGGCGACCGCATCCGGTATCGGGTATGAGGAGGCCTCGAAAAGCATGGTGATCCATGAAATCGACGGGGTGAAAATCCCATTTGCGAGCCCTGAGCTGCTCTATCGAATGAAGGTGCGGGCCGGGCGCGAAAAGGACCGCGGCGATATCTATTTTCTCAAGCAACTCTTCGCCTCGCAGGGCAAACTCCCCCCGGAGGTAGTCTAGTGTAGGCCGCCAATAGATTGCATATTATTCAGAAACATCAGGGATTGATGAGTGCTGAATGTTGATTTTTGATTGCCGAAACAAATCAGCATTCAAAATTCACCAATCATCAATCGAAAATCGAACCACTTAATATGCGATCTGCAAGGCGGAATACCCTAGTGTCCTCGATTTAAAATTTGCCATGCTTGAGCCATGATCGACCAGAAATTGCTGTATCTTTTCGGCGGAGTGATCGCCCTCCTGCTCGTGGCGTCGCTGGTCGCCGCGATCCTTAAGCGCCAGGCGGCTTCCTCGCCGGTGGTCGACAACCTCAGCAAGCGCATCGGTGCATGGTGGGGGATGGTCGCGATCTTTGCATTGTCGCTGGCCCTCGGACGCTCGGCCGTCTTTGCTCTCTACGCTTTGCTTTCGTTTCTTGCGCTGCGGGAATTCATCACGCTCACGCCCACGGTGCGCGGCGACCACCGGACGTTGCTCTGGATTTTTTACCTTATTCTGCCGATCCACTACATCCTGGCCTGGGCTCCCTGGTACGGGATGTTTCTTATTTTCATACCTGTCTATGCCTTTGTCCTCATTCCGGTGAGGAGTGCGCTCGCAGGGGACACCTCGGCCTTTCTGGAACGCACGGCCAAATTGCAATGGGGGGTGCTGGTCTGCGTTTACTTCCTCAGTTATCTGCCGATGTTGTTAATCCTTCCGATCCCGGGCTACGAAGGCCGCAATGCGAGCCTGCTCTTTTTCGTGGTTCTGGTCACCCAGATCAGCGATGTGCTCCAATACACATTCGGCAAACTCTTTGGCCGCACCCCGCTGGCCCCATCGGTGAGTCCTTCCAAAACCCGCGAGGGGTTTGTCTTGGGCGGGCTGGCAGCAACCCTCGTTGGAGCCGGTCTCTGGTGGATCACCCCGTTCCCTCCGCTGGTCGCCGCGGCAATGTCACTTCTGCTTGTCATCGCCGGCTTCTTTGGCGGGCTCGTGATGTCCGCGGTCAAGCGATCACTACAGGCCAAGGACTGGGGTGCCGGTATCCCCGGCCATGGAGGTGTGCTTGACCGTGTGGACTCCCTACTCTTCGCGGCCCCGGTCTTTTTTCACCTCACGGCATACTACTTCGCAACCAGCATGTATGAAGCGTATCGCGTTCCCGCTTGGTTCCGCTTGATTCTGAATCCATGGGGATCCTGAAGACAAACGCCTTTGCGTTGCCTTCTACTGGGTCGCCGGGGCGGCGGCTGGCGGGCCGAAGGCTTCGGGGTGTTCCTGGCGCAAATTTTTGAGTGCGGCGGTGGCCTCAGCTCGCGGGACGAGTTTCCCCAATTCCGCGATGCAGAGGGAATATTGGATGACGGCATTGCTGAATTGCCCTGCTTTCTCCAACTGTTGCCCCGCGAGGAAAGCTGCCACTCCCTGCTTCATGTCATTGGTTCGCGCACAGCCTCCGCCGGAAACCTGGGAGTAAACAGAGAGCAAGGTGAAGAGGGTTTCCCAATCTTTCTTTTCGAAGGCTGCCACTGCTTTGCGCCGAATGAAGGAGGCGA
>JBGSSC010000034.1:0-7798 GCA_041737265.1 Terrimicrobiaceae bacterium
CAAAGCTCGGGGCGCGGATTTTCAGGCGGTAGGGAACTCCCCCTCCTTTGCTGTAGATGTAAAATCCAAGCTCTCCCTTGGGATTTTCCGCTCCAAAATACACTTCGCCGGGAGGTGCATCGACCCCCTGGGTCACCAGAATAAAGTGGTGGATGAGTTCCTCCATTTTCGTGAGCACGTCGACCTTCGCGGGAAGCGTCTGCTTCGGGTCCACGTAATTCACTGGCCCGGACGGCATTTTATCAATCACCTGCTCGAGAATGCGGACACTTTGCCGGATTTCTTCCATGCGCACGAGGTAGCGGTCGTAGGCGTCGCCGGTCGAGCCGACCGGGATTTCGAAGTCGTAGCTCTGGTAATCGAGGTAGGGTTGCTTGCGGCGGAGGTCATGGTCGACGCCCGATCCGCGGAGGTTCGGCCCTGAGATGGCGTAAGCGATGGCGTCCTCGCGGCTGATGACCCCCACGTCGCGGGTGCGGTCAACGAAGATCCGGTTGCGGGTAATGAGCCTGTCCACTTCGTCGAAGGCCGGCTTGAAGGTTCGAAGGAATTCTTTCACCGCTTCGAGGTAGCCATCGGGCAGGTCCCGCGTCTGGCCACCGATGCGGGTGTAGCTGGTGGTGAAGCGTGCACCGGTGAGCTTTTCGATGAGGTTATAGATTTTTTCGCGCTCGGTGAATGTGTAGAGAAAGACGGTGGTGGCACCGATATCCATTGCCATGCATCCCGCCCCGAGAAGGTGGGCGGAAATGCGTGCGAGCTCGCAGCACAGGACGCGGATGGCTTTGCCGCGCGCGGGCAGTTCCCATCCCATCAACTTCTCGACAGCCAGCGCGTAGGCCACGTTGTTTGCAAGCGGAGCGAGGTAGTCGAGGCGATCGGTGTAGGGAACGAACTGGTTAAACTGCATGTTCTCCGCGATTTTTTCGTCGCCGCGGTGGAGATAACCGATATCCGGTGTCGCCTTCGTGATGACCTCACCGTCGAGGTCGAGAATGATGCGCAGAACCCCGTGCGTTGAGGGGTGGGAGGGCCCCATGTTGATCGTGAGCTTTTCACCCACAAGCTCTCCGGCGAGGTGGGGATCGTCCGTGGCCTGCAGGGCACGGGCGAGAGTATCGGGTTGTTCGATTGTAGTGGCCATTCGTTGTGGTTTACGTGCGCCGGGCATCCTCGGATCGCTTGCGCATGCCGCCCGACCAGCAAACTCTCCCCGCCCGCCACCAAAAAAGCAAGCTCCCCAAATCCGGCGGGAGTGGGTGGCAGGGGGGGTGAATGGGCAAGGGGCCCCGGGTGGAAACATCTGCCATCGCGGCCGGATTTTTATATTTTGCTGCGCAAAAAGCAGAACACGCGGCGTCGTTTCCCGTGATTTGAGGGAGGAGATCATACCAAAAAAATTTGCGCAGAATGAGAAGGATCCAAGCGGCAAGGGCCTCACCCGAATGCGCGGTGGTCATTGACTCCCGCGCAAAAAAACCTTCTTCTGACCGTTCCCAGCACTTCAAAACCCCGTATGTCCAAGCCAACCATCATTTATACCAAGACTGACGAAGCGCCCGCGCTTGCCACCTATTCGTTTCTGCCGATCCTTGCGGCCTTCACGAAGCATTCGGGGATTGCGGTGGAAACGCGGGATATTTCCCTTGCCGGACGCATTCTGGCGGCCTTTTCCGATCGGCTTCCCCAGGGGCAGAGGGTGCCGGATGCCCTTGCTGAGCTCGGCGCGCTGGCTCTCACGCCCGAGGCCAATATCATCAAGCTCCCGAATATCAGCGCCTCCCTCCCGCAGCTGAAAGCGGCCGTTGCCGAATTGCAGGCGAAGGGTTATGCGCTCCCCGATTATCCCGAGTCCCCCGGCACAGAGGCTGAAAAGGATGCCAGGGACCGCTACGACAAGGTCAAAGGCAGTGCGGTGAACCCCGTGCTGCGCGAAGGCAATTCCGACCGGCGGGCTCCCAAAGCGGTCAAAGATTATGCCCGCAAGCACCCGCATTCGATGGGAGCATGGTCACCCGAATCCAAAACCCGCGTCGGCACGATGGGCGGAAAAGGCGACTTCTTTTCCAACGAGAAGTCGTTCACGACACCCTCAGCGACCAAGGTTAAGGTCGAGCTGACGGCAACCGATGGAACATGCCTGACCCTCAAGGAGACGATCCCCCTCAAGGCCGGCGAAATTTTTGATGCCACATTCATGAGCCGGAAAGCGCTTGTGGCCTTCATTCGGGAGCAGATCGGGGCAGCAAAAAAGGATGGGGTGCTCTTCTCCGTTCACCTCAAGGCCACGATGATGAAGGTTTCGGATCCCATCATCTTCGGCCATTTCGTGAAGGTCTTTTTTGAAGATGTCATCACGAAGCACGCCGGGGTTTTGAAAACGCTCGGAGTCGATTTCAACAATGGTCTGGGGGATTTGCTCGCAAAGATCGAAGGGTTGCCGTCAGCCGAAAAAGCGGCCATCGATGCAGACATTCAGGCGGTTTTTGCCACGCGGCCGGCCCTCGCGATGGTCAATTCCGATAAAGGCATCACGAACCTGCACGTTCCAAGCGATGTGATCGTGGATGCGTCGATGCCGGCGATGATCCGCACCTCGGGAAAGATGTGGAATGCCCGGGGCAAGGAGGAGGATACCCTCGCTGTAATCCCCGACAGTTCCTACGCCGGGGTTTACCAGACGGTCATCTCATTCTGCCAAAAACACGGAGCGCTTGATCCGAAAACCATGGGCTCGGTCCCGAATGTCGGGCTGATGGCTCAGGCCGCCGAGGAATACGGCTCCCATAACAAGACATTCGAAATTCCGGTCGATGGCACCGTGCGTGTGACCGACGCGGATGGAAAGGTGCTCATCGAGCACACCGTCGAGGCTGGCGACATCTGGCGTGCCTGTCAAACGAAGGATGCCGCCATTCAGGACTGGGTGAAACTCGCGGTGAACCGTGCGCGCGCAAGCAACACGCCCGCCGTGTTCTGGCTCGACGGGAACCGAGCCCACGATGCCTCCATCATTGCCAAGGTGGAACATTACCTCAAGGACCACGACACCTCCGGGCTGGATCTCAGGATCCTTGCACCTGCCGCGGCGTGTCAGTTCACTCTCGAACGTATCGTGCAGGGACTCGACACGATCTCCGTCACAGGCAATGTCCTCCGCGATTACCTCACGGACCTTTTCCCGATTCTTGAAGTCGGCACGAGTGCGAAGATGCTTTCCATCGTTCCCCTGATGAATGGGGGCGGGCTTTTTGAGACCGGGGCAGGGGGCTCGGCACCCAAGCATGTACAGCAATTCGTGGCGGATAATTACCTGCGCTGGGACAGCCTCGGCGAATTTTTCGCGCTGGTGCCTTCGTTCGAGCACATCGGCTCAACATTTGACAACCCTCAGGCAAAAGTCCTCGCTGCGACACTCGATGACGCGACCGGGATGTTTCTCGAGAACGACCGCTCGCCCGGCCGCAAACTCGGCACCACCGACAACCGGGGCAGCCATTTCTATCTCGCCCTCTACTGGGCTCAGGCCCTCGCCGCCCAGGATCTTGATGCCGGACTTAAAAAAATCTTCACTCCGGTCGCGGCGGAACTTGCAGCAAACGAGCCCAAAATCGCGGCGGAGCTCCTTGCGGTTCAGGGCAAGCCGGTGGACATTGGCGGCTATTATCAGCCTGACGACGCAAAGGCTTCCGCTGCCCTCCGGCCAAGCCCGACGTTCAATTCCATTCTGGCCGGGATTTAGTGGGGGCTGCCAAGCAGGTTGCAAATTATTCAGAGTCGGATGGATAAACCGGGAACCATGGCTCAGTTGATCGCGCTGGGGCTCTCGCGAACGTTCGTGATTGCGAAGACCCGGATCGAGGTATTGAGGGACATCTCGCTGGAAGTGACTGCGGGCGAAACCGTGTTTCTCTGCGGTGCCTCCGGTGCCGGCAAAACGACCCTCCTCTATACTCTGGCCGGCCTCGAGCGTCCCGAGGCGGGCAGCGTTACTTTTGAGGGTCAGAGCATTTTCCGGATGTCCGGCGACCGGCTGGCCCGTTTGCGCAATTCCCGGATGGGGTTCGTTTTTCAGGGATACTTTCTCCTCCCCGAGCTCACGGCGCTTGAGAATGTGCTCGTGCCGGCGATGATCGGCGGCAAAGAGGCCAAGGCGCGGGCGCGCGAGTTGCTGGCGCGCGTGGGCCTTGCAGACCGGGAGGATCACCTGCCTTCGGAGTTGAGCGGCGGCGAACAGCAACGGGTCGCAATCGCCCGGGCTCTTGTGAACGACCCGGGGATTATTTTTGCGGATGAGCCGACCGGCAACCTCGATTCCAAGACGGGATCCGGAGTGATGGATGCCCTGCTTGCCATGTCGCGGAACGAAGGCCGGACCCTGGTGGTGGTGACCCATGATCTCGGACTCGCCGAACGGGGAGACCGGTTGCTCCGGATCGAGGGCGGCCGGATCGTGTGATGTTCTTTAGAAGCTCTCCCTTGCGCGGTGGCACGTGCGGGTGCACAGTGGGCTCCCAATGACTCCGGCGCAAAATCCCTTCAAGATGGCTCCCTTGCGCCCCCGCATGGCACCGCGATCCAATTATTCGTTCGCCATTGTGGCCAGCCAGTACAACCTCGAATTCACGCAGCCCCTCGTCGATAACGCCTACCGCGAGCTCGGTGCCCTCGAGCAGGGTGCTGCCGTTCAATTGACCTGGTCGCCGGGAGCCTTCGAAATCCCGGTGCTGGTCAAACTCATTGCGGCTCAGGGAAAACACGATGCGATCCTGGCATTTGGCGTGCTTTTTGAAGGCGAGACCGCTCATGCGGGCTTGGTCGCGCAGTCGGTCACTCAGGCACTTCAGAGTATCGCTGTTGAGCACGGGATCCCCGTCCTTGACGGTGTTCTGCTTCTGAACTCTCCCGAGCAGGCGGAAGCCCGCTGTGTTGGCTCCGTCAAGAACCGGGGGATCGAGGCGGCCCGCGCTGCCATTTCGGTTGCGCGTACGGCGCGGGAGATCAGCGGGAAATAAGGCGGCCATGGGAGTGCGTCGCGAGGGCCGGGAGGCCGCAGTTCAGTTTCTTTACCAGAAGGACCTTGGAGGCGATGAGGAACGCATTGCCTACTACAAAATGCGCGGCATCAGCCCGAGCGCCCGACGCTTTTGCGAGGAAATTCTCGATGGGCTCGCGGCCAGCGCGGAAGCCGTGGATGGCCTCATCCGTGAAAATGCCCGCAACTACGAGTTCAACCGCCTTTCGGCTGTTGACCGCAACGTCCTCCGCGTGGCCGTCTGGGAAATGATGAACTGTCCGGGAACTCCGCCCGCGGTATCCATCAATGAGGCGATCGAAGTTGCCAAGAAATACAGCACCAGTGATTCCGGACGGTTTGTGAACGGGGTTCTGGACAAAATCCGCACGGGGCTTCAGCGGCCTCCGCGCGCCAAAGTGGACTGATGGCCGGCGGATTTTTTCGCAATCTGGTCGAGCGTTTTCGTGGAAGACCGGTGGATTGGGACGAGTTGGAGGAAACCCTCCTGCGATCCGATCTCGGGGTTGCCATGACCACCCGCATTATCGGGGCGCTTCAGGAACGCGGTGCGGAGCTCACGGCGGATTCCGTTGCCGCGGTGGCGCGGCAGGAAATCCTCAAGGCCTTTCCTCCCCCGCCGCCTCCCTTGCGGCCACTGCCTGCCCGCCCAAAAGCGATCCTGCTTGTCGGCGTCAATGGAACCGGCAAGACGACGTCAGCTGCAAAGATTGCCGCCTGGTTGACCGGCCGGCGCCACACCTGCCTCCTAGCCGCCGCAGACACGTTTCGTGCGGCAGCCATCGAGCAGCTCGAGGTCTGGGGAGACCGGCTCGGGGTGGAAGTTGTGAAGGGGCAATACGGCGGTGACCCTGCCGCGCTCTGCTACGACGCATGGAGCAGTGCCCAACGCCGGAATATCGAGTTCCTGCTTTGCGACACCGCCGGACGTCTCCACACCAAAGACAACCTCATGAGCGAACTCTCCAAGGTCGGCCGGATCCTTGCCAAACACGATCCCGATGCGCCGCACGAACGCCTGTTGGTGGTGGACGCCACCACGGGCTCGAACGCGCTGGTACAGGCGCGCGAGTTCCATGCCGCGGTGGGCCTCACCGGCATCGTTCTCACCAAGCTCGACGGCAGTGGCAAGGGCGGAGTGGCCGTCGCCATTGCGGCGGAACTCGGAATCCCGACCCGCTTCGTGGGCACGGGGGAAAAGGCATCCGATTTCGCCGAATTCGATGCGGACCGTTTCGTCGAAGAAATTTTGTAACCTGCGGTTGGGCGTGTCATGATGACGCCTCATGCATGCCTCACGTTACGAAACCATGTCCTACCGCCGCTGTGGAAAAAGCGGACTCGACCTGCCTGCCATCTCACTGGGCCTGTGGCATAATTTCGGCCCCGAACGCCGGGGAGAACCCTCCTCGCGGGTGATCACGGCGGCATTCGATGCCGGCATCACCCACTTCGACCTTGCCAACAACTACGGACCGCCTCCCGGCTCCGCCGAGGAAACCTTCGGTGAAATTCTCTCACGGCAACTCGCGGCGCACCGCGATGAACTCATCATCTCCACCAAAGCGGGATACCGGATGCAGCCGGGTCCCTACGGGGATGGCGGTTCACGCAAGTATTTGCTCTCCAGCCTCGACGCCAGCCTGCAACGGCTCCGCCTCGACTATGTGGATATTTTCTACCATCACCGGCCCGACGAATCGACTCCCCTTGAGGAAACGGCTGCAGCCCTCACCTCGGCGGTTGCCCAGGGCAAGGCCCTCTATGCCGGGATCTCAAATTACGATCCCGGCAGAACCTCCGCGATTGCCGCATTGCTGAGGGCCGCCGGCACTCCGTGTCTGATTCATCAGGTGCGCTACAGCCTGCTTGACCGTCGTGCCGAGCAGGGGCTTCTCGACACTCTTCCCCGCGAAGGCATCGGCTGCATCGCATTCTCACCTCTCGAACAGGGACTTCTCGCCGGAAGATACCTCGATGGCATTCCCGGCGACTCGCGGGCGGCCACACCAGGCACGTTTTTAAAGCCGCAACAGGTGACTCCCCAAAGGGTCGAAGTCTCACGTGCTCTCGCATCGATCGCAATCGCCCGCGGTCAAACGCTCGCGCAGCTTGCCCTCGCATGGGTCTTGCGCGCGGGGGTGACTTCCGCCCTCATTGGTGCAAGCACTCCGGGTCAGGTTGCCGAATGTGTAGCATGTCTCGGTGCCCCGGCGTTGAGCCCCGAAGAACTTGCGGCCATCGACCGGGCCTGTGGCCATGGAGTCTGAGGCCAGTCCCTTTCCCGAGGGCGAGCGCTGGTTTTGTGTCCGCACAAAGCGCCTCTTTGAAAAAATCGCCGCCTCCGCCCTGAGGAGCGAGATGGGTATCGACGTGTTTTGTCCGATGATTCAGTTCGAGCGGGCACGGGGCTCTGGCAAGGTGCGGGTGACCGAGGCGCTTTTTCCCAACTATGTCTTCAGCCGCTTCGACTATGCGGCCAACCACCGCCGGATCCGCGCCGCCCGCGGGGTTCTGAAAATTGTGGGTTTCGGCGGGTGCCCGGTACCCGTAGATGAGACCATAATTTCCAGCCTGCGTGAGGCGGTATCCGAGCAGGAAACCATCCTGCTCGACACCTCAGTGGACCCGGGGGATGAGGTGCAGGTCATCGCCGGCCCGTTCGGGGGACTGAAAGCTGTCGTCACCCGCGTCATGCCTGCCAAAGAACGCGTTGCGATCCTGCTCGAACTCCTGGGCACATTACGGGAGGTGGAGGTCCCC
>JBGSSC010000327.1:0-7114 GCA_041737265.1 Terrimicrobiaceae bacterium
CCCGGATCGCAGGCCGTGCGTCGGAGAAGCAAGCGCTGCACAAAAAAACCGGCGGTGCCGCCTGTGACATGGAAACCGCCTCGGTCTCGGCATTTTGTGATGGAAAGGGGATCCCATTCCTCACCCTCCGCGCAATCAGCGACACCGCAGATCGCGACCTCCCGGTTTCCTCCCTGATCAACCCACGCACAGGAAAGCCCGATGTCGCAGGTCTTGTTTTCGAACTGGCTCTCCATCCCAAGAAAATCACTGCCTTTGCCGGCATGCTCGCAGACGCAAAGACCGCCCGCGACAGCCTTGCGTCAGGATTGCGGGTTTTGCTCGATGCCTTGGCAACAACCAGTTCCAAATACCCTCTATCTTGACCCGGAATCCGACCGGAGGGGGCCCCTCATCGCCAGGACGACGACCACGAGGAGAGCCGGGGCCAGGGAGGCGAGGAGCATGCCGGCGCGCAGGCCGGCCTGAACAGGATCAAGCGACCCGGGGAAGAGAGCGGGAAGAAAAGGGACTCCCGCCTGCCGGGCCTTTTCGCCGGCATCGGCTGTGAGGCCGACGAGCCATGGCATGAGGCCGGCTCCGGTATCTCCGAATGCAGCAAGCAACGCAAAGAGCGAGATGCCTGCACGGGGGAAGGCCGAGGCAGACAAGGAGACCATTCCCGGCCAGAGCATGCTGACCGAGAAACCGGCAAATACACAGGCCGCAAGAGAGACCCATGGCCACGGACTCAGGCCGACGACTGCATAGCAGAGCGCCGAAAGCAGCGCGCCAACGATCAGCAACCCTCTCAAGCCAACCTGCCCGCCATGCAGGCCGAACCACAAACGACCAATGACCATCGTCACCCCGAAAAGTCCGAAACCGATCGCGTCCCCGACAAATTGCGACATCCCCAGGGCCGCCTGCGCAAAGGCGGAGGTCCACTGGGCGAAGGTAACCTCCGCCGCTCCCGCAAGAAAGATCCCGGCAAGAGCCAGCCAAAAAAAGCCGGTTCGCGCCATCACCCGCGTTTTCTCGCGCTGCGATTCATGAACAAAGGGAGGTAATTTTACCGCAAGAAATCCGAAGAGGTTGACAAGAGGAACAATCGACCATGCAAGGGCAATCCCGCTCCATGCCCCATTACCAAAAAACGCCAGAGCGAGGGCTGTCACTCCAATCACCGCAACTTTCCCAATCGGATAAAAGGCGTGCAGCAGCGCCATGTCGGACTCCTTACGACCGGAGGGAACAGCGTTGATGATCGGACTAACGAGCACTTCGAGCAGGCCGCATCCCATCGAAAAGACAATGGTCCCCAAAACGAGACCATTGTAGGGTTCATTCGGAAAGAGCACTGCGGCACCCGCGAAGACCCACAGACCCGCGGCAGCAAGCGCCTGGGCCGCCACAGTGAGCGCTTTGACCGACCCGATCCGGTCCACCGCAATGGTGCAGGCCACATCCATCAACATTTGCGTGACAAAGTTGATCAGCACGAGGCGCCCGAGCTGCTCGAAACTCAATCCGAATTGCTCCCTCAGCGGGATGAAAAACAGCGGGGTGAGGTTGATCACCATCGCCTGAATGAACATGCCGAGGTGACAACACCTCCGGACCAGCCGGTAGGGAAGAGCTGCGTCCGTCGGATTCACACTCCTTGCCCGGGCGGGCCCGGGGGATTAGCGAATGTAGGGCTGGGCGCGCTTGCGGAAGGCAACAAACTCGTCCCACGTCACGTATCCGCTTCCGTTGACATCGGCCTCATCAAAGGGGACGACCATGGTGTCCCGGATGAGCTTGCTGGCCTTGGCCTCCTGCAAGGTGATCTTGCCGGTGCCCGAGATGTTGATTTTGCGGAAATTTTCAGGCGAACCGCCTCCCGCGACATACTCTGCCTCATCAACAAACCCGTCTCCGTTGCGGTCGTAGCGTGCGAAAACATCCTCGATCATGAAATCCGTGAACTCATCGCGGGAAACTTTGCCGTCGCTGTCGGCGTCCGCACGTTTGAACCGCTCCTCGAGAGTCGCCGGTTTCTTTGTCGCCTTGGGCTGGGTGGCACAGCCGGCAAAAAGGGACACAACAACCGCGCAGATGAGTGAGAATGCAATTCGCATGAAACCAACCATGAACCCTCCACGCCCCGCCCGTCAATTCATTCCCGACAGCTTGCTGAACATGCAAACCAAGCCTCCATAAAGAGCACAATTCCGGGTGGTGAGGCGCCAACCTCCCCGACAAGCTGGCAGCGATGCCCTGCTTCGGACCTGCACCCGTGCGAGTGCAACGCATGCGCCGTAGCGGATGCAACGACCGGGATTGCAACAAGGGCCAGGCTTGTAACCCCAACCGTCCATCGGGCAACTCGACATTGCCAACGATTGGCTTTGGAGCTAGATAACGCTTATGGCACTAGCCGTTCGGTGGCTGATGGTGGCACTTGCGGTCAACCTTTGGTGCTGGCCGGAGTTGCAAAAACGCGCCGATGCGGCATTCCCGCAGGAATTTTTTCTGACTGCTGGCTGCGGGTGTTGTGATTGTGCTGGAGATTGCTGCCTCAGGCAATCGGGCCCGGAACCAGAGCCCGTCGGTCCGGCAGTGGTAGCAGCACATTTTTTCGCCGATGTTCCTCCCTGTCGTTCTCCGCTTGACGTGCGAAGATCCTATTCGGCCGGGAGCAATCGAGAACCGTATGTCCAACCCGCCCACGGTCCCCCTCTTTATCTGCTCCAGCTCCGATTGCTCATCTGACTTCAGGTTCGTCCTCCTCCTACCGGAAAAATCTCCGGTCCCTTTCACCTACCCCGGATTCCGGGGCTACCTCAACACGACGAACTTATGAAAATTCTCAAATACATGATTATGGCCGCAGTCCTCTCCGGGTGCGGAAAGCCCTCCGGTGAAACAGGCGCGAAAGTGCTTTTCTATCAAAGCCCGATGCACCCTTGGATCAAGTCCGACGAACCGGGAAGCTGTACGATCTGCGGTATGGCGTTGGTTCCGGTGCGCGAGGGCGAAGAAGGCTTCGATGCATCCGATGCCGCGCTGAAGCTTCCCGATTCGACGATTCAGGTCCTGAATGTCGCGACCGCTCCGGTCGTCCAGGGTGAGTTGACCCGGAAAATCCGCCTGGCGGGCCTCATCGACGATGATGCCGGGCAACACCGGATCGTTTCCGCTTATTTCGAGGGGCGTGTGGACAGACCCTTCATCGAGCAGGTCGGTGAGGAGGTGCGCAAAGGGCAGCCCCTGGCCGAAATCTACAGTCCCGAGTTGTTATATGCGGTGCGCGAATTTCAGCGGGCGCGAGCCTCCAAAGATCGGGGAGTATACGAGGTGTCGGCACGGCGGTTGATCCAGTTCGGGCTCACACCCGACCAGCTGGAAGGCGTTGCAGTGCAATCCCCCGACCGCTACGGCATCGACATCCTCTCTCCGATCACCGGTACGATCATCAAGCGCTACGTCAATGCCGGTCAATACGTTCAGACCGGAGACCCTCTTTTTGAGCTCGGAGATTTTGCGAAGATGTGGTTCCACGCCACCGTCTATGAAAGTGACCTTCCATGGGTCCATCTTGGGCAGGAAGCCTCGATAACGACGCCCGCTGCTCCCGGCGAAACGTTCAGGGGAGTTGTAACCCTTGTGGATCCCAACTTCGATCCGGCGACACGCAGCACGACCATTCGAATTGAAGTCCCAAATCCCCTGATCCGCACGCCCCATGGCGAGCGCCGGGCACTTCCGCACCGCGCCTATGCGGAAGCAGTGCTCGAAGCGGTCATCGGAGAGGGGCTGCTTGTCCCCCGCTCGTCCGTCCTGGATACAGGCCGTCGTGCCATTGCCTACGTGGATCTCACTGGAGGTCGCTACGAGCGCCGCGAGGTGCGTGTTGCTGCCCGCGGCGACAAAGATCTGCTCGTGGCCTCGGGACTCGCCGCGGGCGAACGCGTCGTCACCCAAGGCAACCTTCTCATGGATGCGGAATCCCAGATGAAAGATTCCGGCGGGGAGTCCGCTGTCCACGACCATGCCGTGGAAGCCACTGCCGGTTCGGCCGCTGCCAAGCCCGCGCACCCTCTCGATGCCATTCTTGCAACAGTGGCAACCCTCAGCGCCGCTCTCGCTGCGGATGATCTGCCGGCATTTCAGAAGGCAACTGCGGGCCTCCATGCCGCATTCCCGGAATTGCCTGCAGACATCAGGGCAGAAATTCGAACGGCGGCAGTCGCTTTCGACAAGGCACGACACCTGCCCGGCAAGTTTGATTCGCTAGCGGGCGCCCGTGAAGCGTTCCTTCCGCTTTCGGAAGCGGCGGCCGACCTGGCACTCGCACTGAAATCCACAGGTGCCGGAGCAACCTCAACCATCGTGTTTGCGTGTCCGATGACCGACAGCGCCTTTCCGGGAGCACCCTCCAAGGCGAGGTGGATCCAGTCCGGCAAGCCTCTTGCCAATCCATGGTTCGGTGCCGCCATGCCGGAGTGCGGGGCGGAAATCCAACCCCCGGCAAGGCCATGATCGCGGGGATCATCGGGTGGTCTCTGAAGAACCGGTTCCTGGTTCTCTGCGGCTTTGTAATCCTCCTTGCAATGGGGGTGCGAGCACTGAGGGAGAGCCCCGTGGACGCAATTCCCGATCTCAGCGAAAATCAAGTGATAGTGTTTGCCGACTGGCCGGGCCGCTCGCCACAGGAGGTCGAGGATCAGGTGACCTATCCGCTGAGTTCGAATCTTCAGGGCCTCGCCGGGGTGAAGACAGTGCGCGCGCTCTCGATGTTCGGATTTTCCATTCTGACAGTGATCTTCGAAGACCGGGTGGACAATTACTTCGCACGGACACGCATCCTCGAACGTCTCAATTACCTCGGCGACGTGTTGCCGGCGGGTGTCAATCCCCGGATCGGCCCCGACGCCACGGGCCTCGGATGGATCTATCAATACTACCTCGAAGTGGACCCCGCGAAGGCTCCGGACGGCGGCTATGATCTCGGGCGCCTTCGCGCAATTCAGGATTACTTCGTGCGTTTCCAACTGAATGCGGTGCCGGGCGTGGCAGAGGTTGCATCGCTCGGGGGCTTTGTGCGTCAGTACCAGGTGGCGGTTTCATCAGGAAAGATGCGGGCTTCGGGGGTTTCCCTCCAGCAAGTGATGGAGGCACTGGGTAAAAGCAATCTCAACGTTGGCGGCAAGGTCATCGAAGAAAACGGCATGGAGTTTGTGCTGCGTGGCGTCGGCCTCGTCGAGTCACTCGAGGATCTTGAAACAGTCGTGGTGTCGGGCGGTGGCGACGCTGCTCCCGTGCTGCTCCGGAATATTGCCACACTGGGCATCGGTGGCGATTTCCGGCGAGGTGCTTTGGATGTCAATGGACACGAAGTGGTCGGCGGGATCGTGGTAATGCGAAACGGCGAAAATGCCAAGGCCGTGATCGAAGCCGTGAAAAGCCGGATCGCGGAAATCAGCCCCAGCCTGCCACCGGGGATCACAATCCGCTCCTTCTATGACCGCAGCGACCTCATCGACCGGACAATCGGCATGCTTCGGCATGCGCTGATCGAGGAGATCGCGCTCGTGACGCTAGCGCACATTCTTTTTCTCTGGCACTTCCGGAGCATCCTCATCGTCACCATTCCGCTTCCTGCCGCGATCCTGGTTTCGTTTATCCTCATGAAGGAGTTCGGGATAACCTCGAATATCATGTCGCTCTCGGGCATTGCGATCGCCATCGGGGTATTGGTCGATGCCGCGATTGTCATCACTGAAAATGTGATCCGGCACTGCGAAAGAGCCACCATTGAAAAGGGTTCTCCTCTGACGGCAGAGGAGGTTGGCAGGCTGACCCTCTCCGCATCCTGCTCGGTAGGACGCCCGATTTTTTTTGCCATGGCGATCATCATCCTCGCCTTCCTGCCCGTCTTCGCGCTCGAAGGCCAGGAGGGAAAGCTTTTTCATCCGCTGGCATTTACAAAAACCTTTGCCATGGTCGGAGCAACATTGTTGGCGGTCACGGTCGTACCCGTTTTGTGTTCTTTGCTCGTGCGCGGTCCATTCCACCCGGAAAGCCGGAACTGGGTTATGCGCCCGCTGCTCGCCATTTATGGCCCGGCTCTGGATTGGTCGTTGCGTCGGAGGAAAACAGTGCTCGGCTTGGCTGGCCTCCTCCTTGTTCTGGCCCTGATTGCCGCGTTCGGCATACCGTCCCCGATACGTCATGCTGCCGACAAACTCCACCCCGGCCTGGCATCGGCTTTGCCCCGCGGTATGGGCAGCGAATTCATGCCTCCCTTGGACGAAGGGAGCCTTCTCTTCATGCCGGTCCTCCTGCCGAGCACATCGCTCACCGAGGTAAAACGCATCATGGCCTGGCAGGATCGTGTGATGGCCACGGTCCCGGAAGTAGTTTCAGCGGCCGGAAAATTGGGTCGTGCCGAAAGTGCAACCGACCCTGCCCCGGTGGAGATGATTGAAACGACCATCCTTCTGAAACCCCGCTCGGCGTGGCGGCCGGGTCTCACGAGGGATGACCTCATAGCCGAACTCACACAAAAGCTCTCGGTTGTCCCGGGCTATGTGCCGGGGTTTCTCCAGCCAATCGAAAATCGGATTCTCATGTTGAGCACCGGGATCCGTGCCCAGGTCGGAGTCAAAATCCTCGGAGAAGATCTTGCGACTCTGCAGAAGGTTGCGTTCGAGGTCGAACGCATCGTGCGGGAAATCCAGGGGGCCATCGGCGTTGCTCCTTCGCGCGTCCAAGCCAAGCCGTATCTGGAAATTGTACCCGACCGCTTCCGCATCGCACAATTCGGCCTTTCGATGCGCGACGTGATGGATGTCGTTGAAACGGGCATGGGCGGCCTGAACGTGGGCACGACGATTGAGGGACGTGAGAGATTTCCCATCCAACTGAGGCTTGAGCGCGATGAGCGGGAAGACATCGAGATCCTTGGCGGGATCCCGGTCACAACTCCCTCCGGCGCGACGACTCCCCTCCGACAACTCGCTCAAATCCGCCGCACGATCGGACCGGGGGAAATTGCGAGTGAAAACGGACGCCTCCGCCTGTTCGTGCAGGCTAATGTCCGCGGCCGGGACCTCGGCAGCTTTGTCGGGGAGATCCGTTCCCGCTT
>JBGSSC010000060.1:0-7370 GCA_041737265.1 Terrimicrobiaceae bacterium
CCGCGGCTGCCCGGTCCGTGCGGGCTGAATCTGGTGACGCGATCCGTGAAAGGTTCCGTCTCCTGCGCCCCGGCGACTTCTTTGACAAAAACGATGTCAACAATACCGGCATCCCCGGCTTCAGCAATGTCGCAACTCCGATCGTCGAACTCGTTGAGAGCGGGTTCGATTTGATGAACCAGCACATCGAAAATGTCATCGCAATCGGTGCCGCGCGGAACCCCCTGCTCTCCGCGCTCAATGGACTTGTCGAGTTGAGGGACACGATCGCCGACCACGTGGACTCCATCGGAAACGCCGTGTCGGTATCCAACTCGATCCTCGAAGGCATCTCGGAAATCGACTTCAGCTCGCCCGGCTGGTTCGACAGCCTCAAGGCCAGCCTCGGCTCTCTGGGCGGTGACAGCATTGAACTCCTTCTGGAACGGAAGAAGCAATCCGGCAAGTGGTCGGCCACAGTCTGGTGGGCCCGGGATCCCTCATGGGATGACGACCTTTGGGCGGAGGCCGCAGCCATTGCACAGCAACAAATCAACGCGATCATTGACCCCTCTGTGGTCACCATTCAATTCCGCAGCTCTGGCTTCGTATGCACCTGGAACCGCATCCCGACCAACGACTTCTCCGCGATCCGCGAACAAATGCAGTCCATCTACGGCGCGGCACCGTGGACCCTCGCCGGGCCTTACCTTTCCCAATAATTTGCCCATCAGGTCCTGCGCAGGACTTCCGGAAACAATGCAGGCTTCACGCTAAGGAATGGAAAATTGCCGATTGTTGATTGCTGATTCGAAAATCTCTGCATGGTGGATCCTTCTTTGTTCTTCCCCATTTTGCGCAGCAAAATTTTCTAATCCGGCGGCGACGGAGGTTATTTCTCGCTGGCTCCCCTTGCCAACAAACCCACCCTTGGCACCGGCTCCTGCCGGATTAGGGTTATTCGCGTTTTTTGCGTCCGCGAAGGCGGAGGGTGAGAGGCAAGCCGGGGAACTCCCATTTTTCGCGGATGCGGGCAGTGAGGTAGTTCAGATAACTTGAGGGAAGCAGGCGTGGATCGTTGACGAAGAGGAGAAAGATGGGGGGCTGGAAAGGGCGTGGATCGTCTTGCACCACTTGGGTCGCGTAGAGAATTTTGAGCCGGCGGTTTGATCGCATGGGCGGGGCCTGGCGTTCCACGGCCGCTTTGAGCAAACGGTTGAGTTCGCCGGTTCCCGTGCGCCGGGTGGCGTGTTGACGGATCTTTTCGATGGTCGAAAACAACCTCCGGACGTTCTCCCCGGTTTTTGCCGATAGAATCACCGCGGGCGCGTGTGGTAAAAAGAAGATCTCCTCGCGAAGGCGGGCCATGTGTTCCCGCAGAAGTTCACGGTCATCGCGGCCCCCGGAGACGAGATCCCACTTGTTCAAGGCAATCACCGCCGCCTTGCCGGCCTTTTGGATGAGACCTGCTATTTTTTTGTCCTGGCTGGTGGCGCCCTGGGTTGCATCAATCACAAGCACGCAGAGATCGGCGCGCTCGATCGTTTTTTCCGAGCGCATCACGCTGAAAACCTCAACCGAAGTGTTGTGTTTGGAGCGGTGGCGGATGCCCGCGGTATCGCAGAAAACGAACCGCTCTCCCTCCGATTCATAGAGCACATCAACGGCATCGCGGGTGGTGCCTGCGATCTCGCTGACGATGGAACGTTTCTGGCCAAGCACCGCATTGACGAGTGAGGACTTGCCCACATTCGGCCTTCCAACGACCGCCAGGCGGGGAGGGTTGTCCGCCGTGTCAAAAGGGGTTTCATCATCAGGCAGGCCCTTCTCAACAGCCTCCACCAGTTCATGGATGCCCAGTCCATGCGCAGCGCTTACCGGCAGGGCGTCGGGAATCCCAAGCCGGGCGAAGTCCGAAACCGTGGGCTCCAAACCGACGTGGTCGACCTTGTTGACCGCGAGAACGAGGGGGCGTCCCGACGCGCGCAACCTTTTCGCAAGCGAGAGATCCAGCGGAGTCGAGCCCGACTGGGCGTCCACAACAAGCAGCAAAACGTCCGCACCCGCAATCGCGACATCCGCGGCGTCATGGGTTTCCGCGGCAAAATCCGGATCCGGGTCGCTGCCGATCCCGCCGGTATCGACTATCTCGAAGGGGGCGTCGCCCAGCTTGCAGAAAGCGGTGATCCGGTCGCGGGTGACCCCCGGTTGATCGTGAACGATGGAAATTTTGCGACCGGCGAGCCGGTTGAAGAGCGCGGATTTTCCGACGTTGGGTCTGCCAATAATTGCCACGGTGCGCATGTGTTGACCAATCTGCTCTTGTCGCAGGAGTGAGTCGAGCATTCCCTCCAAGTCCGACAGGCTGCTTGGCGCTTCATGCCGGTAGGCATACTGTGTCCGTCAGCCACCTTTGTAATGAACCACCACCCCCGAAAACTCTTGCCCCGACTCATCGTGTCAGCGCTGGTTCTCCTGCTGATCCTTGGCGGGCTCGCCATGCTTTCCTTCAAGCTTGGCCCGATATTGCGCGCCGAAGTTGCGGGAGAACCTTTCCGGGCGATGCTTTCGCGCGAGGTGTCCAAATCGATCAAGGTCGATGGGGAGTTCTCCCCACTGAGCCTGGGGGAGGGGTGGAAAGTTGAGACATCGGGATTTAAGAGCACGGGGTGGCCCGGGGAGGCGATCGGGGCGCTCGATGCGCAGGGGGTGTTTGGAATCTTCGACCCGTGGGGCATCCTGCATCGCGTGTGGCAGGTGGACCTGATCAGCATCGATGAAGGTCGCTTTGTACTTCGTGAGCCGGATAACGCGCTCAAGAGGCCTGTGGTCCCGGGGAAAAAGCCTTGGTACGCGGCAATCATGCCGGAGCGTTTCCATTGCCGCTGGATTGAATGTGCGCGCACCCGGGTCGATTTTCCTTTCGCAGGGCGCGTCGGAGGGCTTCGCGATGTGAGGCTCGGTGCGACCATGATCGGACAGAATCTCAAATACTATGGCCGGGGCGGCTCGCTGGAGTTTCCGGGGTTTCCGGCACTCGCAATGGATGCGCTCGAAGTTTTTGTGACACGCGAGATGGTCGAGGTCGGCTATGCCTACCTGCGCCAGACATCGGACGGCGACGGCCGCCTTGAACTCTCGGGACGCCTCGGTCAGCACCAGGACAAAAGCCTTCAAGCCCGGGTCGTAATCCATGACTTTGAATCCTCGCCATTCCTGCCCGCGTCCCTTGCAGAATCAGTGAGCGGAAGAGTCACGGCCAATGCAACCTACGCAGTGGACCGGGATGGAAAAAATCCCTCCGGAAACGGTACCGTCCGGATCCTGGGAGGAGTCCTTGAGAATCTTCCAGCGCTGGACGTCCTGGCCAAGCGCCAGCGGAATCCTGACCTTAAACGGTTTGCTTTCGATGATGTCGTTCTTGACTACCGACTTGACGGTTCGTCCCTCGACCTCAGTCGATTTGTGATTTCAGCGCCGGGGAAGATGGAAGTCACCGGCAATGCAACGTGGCAGTTGGACGGATCAAAAGGATCGGCGGAGCTGAGCTTCGGGCGGATGCCCCTGTCCTCGTGGCTTCCCTCCAAGTTGATGTCCAAAGTGCAGGGTACCGCAATCGGTGATGTCTCATGGAAGTGGGAGGCCAAAGACCTGGGTGGCGGGCACGGCAGGGGGCGCCTTTCCCTCGAAGGCGGACGTTTGAAGGGATTTCAATTCCAGGATTTTCTCTCCCGCTTCTTTGGAGACAAACAATACCTCAATCTTGCTGTGCCGGTTGCCACACTGCAATGGGAACACGGCGCGGATGGCACCCACCTGCGGGATATTCAACTTCTATCGCCTGGAGTGGCTGGAGTCCGCGGTTCGGTGGTCGTGGATGCCGATGGCCGGCTCTCCGGTGAGGTGCTCGCCGGTGCGAGTGCAAAATTACTCACCTGGCTTCCCGATGCGACAACAACGGTTTTCGGCGTTGAGCGGGATGGACTCCATTGGGCGAAGGTTAATCTTTCCGGAACTCTCGATGACCCGGTGCAAGACCTCGGAAAGCAGGTGCTGCATCAACTCGAAAAGCACCCGCTTGCCATCGCCCACCTCGCGCTGAAGGGCGTGAGTTGGTGGCTGGGGGATTTGCTTCACCCGAAAAAAACAAGGTGAAATATGCTTTGGACATTGACATTCCCGACCCAGCGGACACCTTGCACCGCCATATGGGTTCATTGGCGGGGTTTGTCATTCTTGCGGCGTTTCTTCTCGGAGGGGTCTGGTGGGCCTGCTCCAACGATTCCGGCACCTCTTAGCAGCTTGTCAGATCTGCGGGCCGGGCGTGTAAAAAGCCAAGAATCCGGGGCGCTGTTGCGTCACCTCCCGTGACAAGTTGCTGAAATTTTTCCTTCGGAAAAATGAATTTTGCGCAGCAAAATTTTCTAATCCGGCAGCTATGGCGTTTATTTCTCCCCGGGTCGTCCTGACCACAAAGCAACCATGGCACCGACTCCGCCGGATTAGGGTTGGCGCACCTTCTCCAGCTTATTGGTATCGAAACCTTGTTGTTTCAGCGCGCGGATTGCTGCCTCGTAGTCATTTGGCGACATCTTCGGGGTGCGTGACATGATCCACGCGAGGCCGCGGGATGGGTGTCCGATCACTGTGTAGCGATAGTCGTCAGCCAGGGCGAGAACGAGGTAATCGGCGGCAAATGGCCATACAAATTGGACTTTCCAACGGGCATTGGACGGATCGACTGGCCAGGCCTTCGCTTTCCATTCCTTGCGCGGGGCTTCGAGGGAGCCTTTCCGGAAGGCATACGTTACATCGATTTTGCCGTCCGGCCGAAGGGCATAGATGTCCATAGTGTTGACGTTTCCCTTTTCCCCGAACCATGGAAGCAGAGAAATTACATACCAATCTCCCATGAAGCGTTTGAGATCGACGCGGTCAACGGTCCGTGGGGGAGGAGTCGATGCACAACCGGAGAGCACAGCGAGACAGAGGAGAAGTGTCGGGAGTTTGCTCATGCTATTATTATACGCACCAGATGCAGGTTTGGGCACTCCCAAGATTCCTGTCAGGAAGTCTTTCCGATTTCTCTCGCCACGGGGGAGGGAGGCTTTACAATCAAATGCGTGCACTCCCTGCGAAGTTTCCCTCCGGTTGTTGTTCCATTCCTCCTGCTTTTCAGTGTGGTGATTTGCCGCGGGGAGTCTGCATCACCGCCCCGCATTGACCCTGCCGCGCTGGAGCCCCTGAAGCGGATGAGTGCGACCCTCTCTTCGACAGAGGCATTCACCTACCGGTCAAAAACGATTTTTGAGGTGCCTGCGGCCAATGGCCAGTTCATCACTCTTTTCTCCACCGGCAAGGTCGCCCTCAAGCGTCCGGACAAACTTCTGGCGGAGTTCCGTGGCAGCGCTCCGCATTTTGATTTTTTCTATGATGGAGCCGAGGTTGCCGCCTTTGCTCCGGGAGCGAACGTCTATTCCATGAAACTGGCTCCGGATACGATCGATGCCATGCTCGCAGGAGTCCAGACCGAGACCGGCATCCGGTTTGCGTCCGCACCGCTCCTGACCAGCAATCCCTTTCGCAGCCTCACCCGGGGTTTAACCAGTGCGGTTTTCGTCGGGCCGACACGGGTTGACGGCGTCACGTGCGATCATCTCGCCTTCCGATCGGCGGGTATCAATTGGGAGATCTGGCTTGAGTCCAACCAGCGGGCTCTCCCGCGCAGGCTTGCCGTGACGTTTACCGATCAGGCCAATTTTCCGCGCACGATGGTGGAACTTTCCCACTGGAACCTCAGGCCCTGGTGCTTGCCCGACAGGAATTTCGAGTTTCACCCACCGACAGGCACCAAAGAAATTCCGTTCACCTCCGCTCTGGAAGCCGCAGGCCGCTCCCGTTAACGCCATGAAATCTACCCAACTTGCACTTCTCGGGAGTCTGGCCGCAGTAATGATGAGCGGATGCACCGTGACCACGGTTGATCCAGGGCCGGTTGTTTACGGGGGGCCTGCCGTGGTTCCCGCCGTGGCATGGATCGGCCCCGGGTATTACGGGGGCCGCTACTACAGCAGTAGCAACGCTTATTTCAACAGCACGTATTACCGCAGCTCTTCCGGCGGCAGGGGGGCAGCTTATCGCACACCCTATTCCAACGGCGGCTACTACAACACAGCCCGTGGAGGCTCGGCATCCTGGCACAATGGTTCCGGAAGTGCGGATGGTGCCCGGGGTGGATCCGCATCGTGGGACAACGGTTCCGGAAGCGCGACCGGTTGGCGCGGTGGATCGGCCAACTGGGGTGGTGGCTCCACTTCGTGGGAGGGATCCCGCGGGCGCTCAGGATCTTTCGGCCGCCGATAGTTGGCTGGATTTTCTTCGTGGTGCAAAGCTGCTCTGTGGGCACGAGACTCCATGGAATTATGTGGTAGCGGGGAGAGTCCGAGGCAGCTAATTTCAACTCATGCAAAGCGATTGGGA
Source organism: Terrimicrobiaceae bacterium (assembly GCA_041737265.1). Lineage (GTDB taxonomy): Bacteria > Verrucomicrobiota > Verrucomicrobiia > Chthoniobacterales > Terrimicrobiaceae > JBGSSC01. Next base: position 6,460 of record JBGSSC010000060.1, read on the forward strand.
TATCAAGGCACGTGGCCATGCCTGCGTACGGAGCGGGCGGGCGTTTGAGGAAGGGGAATTCTTTTATACCCTGTTGTACCGGGAGGGGGACGGATTCCGGAGGGAGGATTTGAGCGAGGAGGCCTGGGCTGAGAGGAACGACAACATTCTGCCGTTTTCGTTTTGGCGCTCAAAATACGAACCGCCTCCACCACCTGCTCCCGAACCACTGGCAAAGGACGACGCCGAAGGACTGCTCCGGCGGTTGCTTGCGGAGCCCGACCCTGCCCATGCCAACGCCGCCTATATTCTTGCACTCATGCTGGAGCGGAAGAGGGTTCTCCAGCCGGTTGAATCCGGGGACCGCGAGTTGCTCGTCTATAATCACGCAGCAACCGGGGAAACTTTCGTAGTGAAAAATCCCGGCCTCTCCCTGGATCAGGTTCCAGACGTGCAGCGTCAGGTCGGCGATCTTCTCGCCGGGGGGCTTCCCGCATGAATGCCGGCGGGGGCGGAGAGGCGGCCTATACGCCGCTTCCCCTTTTCCTCGCTCCCATGGCGGGTGTCACGAACACCGTCTTCCGTCGCATATGCAAGGAGATGGGTGCCGATGTGATGACCAGTGAGTTTGTTTCGGCGGAAGGCATTCTTCACCGAAACCCGCGCACGGCCGGCTACGTGGAATTTTCCGAAATCGAACGGCCGCTCGGAATTCAGCTTTTCGGCGGGGATCCCGACCGGCTCGCCGAGGCCGCACGTGCGGTGATCGATTGGGTTCGCCCTGATTTTTTGGATCTGAATTTTGGTTGTCCGGTGAACAAGGTTGTCAGCAAAAACGGGGGTTCCTCGCTTCTGCGGGACTGCCCACTGCTCGGCAGGGTGGCCTCTGCGGTTGTGCAGGCGGCGGGCCCGATTCCAGTGAGCGCAAAGAT
>JBGSSC010000329.1:0-7271 GCA_041737265.1 Terrimicrobiaceae bacterium
CGGAAACCCAAGCACGGGGAGCCGGTGCTTTTTGTCGTGAACGCGACTCCCGTTCCCCGCGATGCCTACCGGGTCGGCGTTCCGACCGCCGGCCACTGGAAAGAAATTCTCAATACCGACGCCGCCACCTATGGTGGAAGCAACCTCGGGAACCTGGGCGGACGCGATGCCGACGAAGGTTGGGCATGGCAGGGCAAACCCCATTCACTGGCCATTGATCTCCCGCCTCTCTCCGTCTCCGCCTTCAAGCGCGGCGACTAGCACTAATCCGGCGGGAGCCGGTGCAAAGCGTGGGGTTGTGGCAACAGGACCCGGTGGGAAACGGAACCCATGGCCGCCGGATTAGAAAATTTTGCTTCGAAAAATGATCGGCACAAAGTGCCGGTTTCAGCTCCTCTTGAGCTCTTCAGTACGGAGGAGCACCCGCTGGCGCATCACCTTGCCTGCTTTGAACTTCACGGTGGCCCGGGCGGGAATGATGACGTCCTTCTCCGGCTTGTGGGGGTTCCGTCCCACCCGCGACTTCGTCAGGCGAACCTCAAAAACGCCGAAATTCCTCAACTCCACGTCCTGACCCTGCGCCAGAGCGTCGGTAATCCGCTCAAGGGTTTTTTGGACCACTTCAAAGACCTCGTTTTGAATGAGACCGGTTTCTTTGCTGATCTGAGTGACGATGTCTCTTTTGGTGAGAGTTACAGTTCCACTTTTATTTGGGCTGGGCATGAGGCGGCGGGTCTCCGATTGAGTTTCACCCCTTTGTAAGCAAATCCCGCGCCATGGGGCAAGGGCTATTGGTTTTCACTTCGGAGAAGCGGGAGCGACGGCAACCGCTTCGATCTCGACGTCAAAGCCCAGAAGTTCAGCCCCCAAGGTCGCACGCGCAGGTTTCGACTCTCCAAAAAATGAGGCATAGACCGTGTTCATTTCGGCGAATGTTTCGGGGTTCAGCTTCGAGAGGTAGACCCGGCAGCTGACAACATCGGAAAGCGAACACCCGGCGGCCGCCAGCACGTTTCGGATGTTGGAAAGAACCAATTCGGTTTGACGGGCAATGCTGCCTCTTTCGATTTTTCCCGTCGACGGATCAAACGGGGTCATTCCCGAGACGAAAACAAAATCACCGGATGCGCGGACGGCCAGCGAATAGGGGCCCAAGGCCGGAGGGGAACCTTCAAAGGGAGCGACGGGTTGTTTCATTTCGCGATTGTAGCTGCCGGCTGGAGCGAGGCAATCTCGCGCTTTTGCAAGGGGCGCCATTCTCCGGGCCGCATCGACTCAAGATTCACATTGGCGATCCGCGTGCGGATGAGTCGCTTCACCTCGAGGCCTACCCGGTAAAACATTTCGCGGATCTGGCGTTTGATTCCCTGGCGAAGAACGACTTTCACAAGGCGGAGACCCACCGGGCGAACGCTCTCCATGCGGGCTTTGCCCCCCTCGATGTAAAACCCCTTGAGCAGCTTCGGTATGGCATCCTCCGGAAGAGCCTTGTCGAGAGTGACAAGATATTCCTTGTCTACCTTACGTGATGGGTGGGTCAGGGCCTGAGCCAGCACTCCATCGTCGGTCAGAAGCAGAAGTCCCTCGCTGTCCAGATCCAGGCGGCCGATATAGTTGAGCCTCCGCAGGGGCGGTGGCAGCAGCTCGAAGACCGTCTTGCGCCCCTTCTCATCGGACTTGGTGCAAAGGAATCCCTTCGGTTTATGAAGGGCTATGACGGTTGTCGCCTTTGGAGGGAGCGCTTGTTTGCCCCGGACCCGCACGTCGTCCTCCTCGCCGACCGAAGTCGCCAGTTCGCGGATAAAGTGCCCGTTGATCGACACCTTGCCATCCAGAATGAGCTGCTCACAGGCACGGCGGGAGCCGAAGCCCGAGGCTGCCAGGTAGCGGTTCAGTCGCACGGAAAAATTCGCCGCAAAGCAGTCCGCAAGGCGGGCCTGCCTGCCGGACTATTCTTCCGGCTTGGTCTTCGGCAGGCCGATGACCCGCTGATTGTCTTTAAACTGGCCGCGCTTTTTAAGCAGCTCAACGCGTTCGAATCGTTTGAGGACGCTGCGTCTGGCCTTGATGGCGCCTTTGCCTTTCAAGCTGGGATGTTGACTCATAGTGGAGGGATCATTCCCGAGTCTCCGCATGAAAGCAACCGAAAAGGCGCGCTCAAGTGCGGGATTGAACACTGCGAAGGGATCAGGCATTTTCGGAGCCCATGGATTTATCTCCCGACCGGAAGCTTGCAGGGGTCTTGATGCCCGTCTTTGCCCTCCGGGGGGAGAACGACTTGGGAATCGGCGATCTCGGGGCCTTGAAAGAGGCGGTTTCGTGGGCGGCCCGGAATCGAATCGGGGTCGTGCAGGTACTGCCCATCAACGAAACCGGGAGCGACAACAGCCCCTACAATCTCCTGAGCGGACTCGCGCTTGATCCTCTCATGATTGAAGCCGTGCCGGGTGCCCTTCCGGGACTTGATCCCGCGGCTTTCGCTGCCATACGGGAAGCCCATCCCGTGGAGTCCGCACCGGATCGTGTGGATTATCCTTCGGTCAAACGCCTCAAGACGGCTCTTCTGCAGGCTGGATTTGACGGCATGGATTTCACCGGTCTCCTGGGAATCGAATTCGCGGAATTCGAGGAGGAAGAGTCAGCCTGGCTCGCCGACTACTCAATCTTCCGTGCCTTGGTGGATATCAATAGCGGCAACGAAGTTTTTTTTCAATGGCCCGAAGCTCAGAGGTCACCGGCCCGGGCACATGAGTGGCTTGCGGGCCAGAGAGAGGCGGACCGGTCTGCCTTCGAACGTGTGGCCCGGTTCCGGCGTTACATCCAGTGGGTGGCACACCGTCAGTGGCGGAGCCTCCGTGACCATGCCGAGCGCAAAGGTGTGGCGCTGATCGGAGACGTGCCGGTGGGAGTGAGTCTTTACAGTGCCGACGTCTGGTGCTTTCCGGAGCTTTTTGACCTGAACCGATGGAGCGGTGCTCCCCCCGAGAAAGTCTTCCAGTCCGATACCTTCACCATGCGCTGGGGCCAGAACTGGGGGTTTCCTCTTTATCATTGGGAAAATATGTCCCGCGACAATTTTCAGTGGTGGCGGAAGCGCCTTCGCTCGATCCGCTCGATTTTTCATCTCTTGCGGGTGGACCATGCCCTCGGTTTTTTCCGTATCTACAGCTTTCCATGGAGACCGGAAGAGAATGCCCGCTTCACGATGCTCTCGCGGGAAGAAGCCGCTGCAATCACGGGCGGCCCCCTTCCTTGCTTCGTGGATCGCGATGACGAGACGGAGGAAAACCGCGCCCATAACCGCCTGCACGGGGAGATGGTTTTGCGCATGTTCCTCGAGGAGACCGGCCCCCACCGCCTCATCGCCGAGGACCTCGGCGAGGTTGCCCCCTACGTGAGACCGATGCTGGCAGAATTGGAAATCCCCGGTTTTAAAATTCCGCAGTGGGAGAGGGAAGGGGGCCGGATGATCCCGGGCAGTGATTATCTGCGACTCAGCCTTGCAACGTTTGGAACCCACGACCACCCGCCAATCCAAACTTATTGGAACGAGTTGGCTGGCATTGCGGCTGATCCAGCCCTCGGCGCCTCGGCGATCCAGAGTCAGCGTGAGCTCCTAGAATTTTGCGGCCAACGCCGGATTCCCGTTCCGGTGGATTTCACTTCAGAGGTTCACAGGGCATTCGTCAGGGGACTGCTTGAGACGAACTCATGGCTGGCGGTGCATATGATTTGCGACCTCTTCGGATCTGCCGAGCGATTCAACGTGCCGGGCTCGGCGGACGCTCAGAACTGGAGTTGCAGGCTGAGGGATCCGGTGGCGGGATGGGATCGCACGCATCGGGATCTGCTCGCATGGTTTCGCAAAGTCGTCTCAAAAACCTCCCGCAAGCCGGCTAATCGTGACGATGAGTGATTTGAGCCCCCGTCTTCCCGCGTGGGTCCCGCCCGGTGCCGGCAAGGCCTTTGCATGTCGTGAAATGCCGGGAGTTGCGGCACCCTCGCCGGCACCCGCGGTACCGACTGTTGTGGTGGCAAGACCTGCGCCGGCTGAACTCGCAGAGCGGTTGGTTGCCGGAGACCGGAGTGCCCTCGCGCGGGCCATCACTCTGGTGGAGAGCAACGCCCCGCGTCACCGGTCCGATGCCCGCGAGGTCATCGAAATGGTTTCCAACCGCGCCGGGCAGTCGCGCCGCATCGGAATCTCGGGAGTGCCTGGCGCCGGAAAAAGCACCTTCATCGAGGTCTTCGGAAATTATTTGTGCGATCGCGGGAGACGGCTTGCCGTGCTCGCTGTCGATCCCAGCAGTTCGCTCAGCGGTGGCAGCATTCTCGGGGACAAGACCCGCATGGAACTGCTCTCCAGACGGCAGGAATGTTTCATTCGCCCGTCCCCGGCCGGCGGCGCACTGGGCGGAGTAACACGCAAGACCCGCGAGACAATCCTCCTCTGCGAAGCGGCCGGCTACGACACGATCCTCGTCGAAACGGTCGGAGTCGGACAAAGCGAGATCACCGTACGTTCCATGGTCGATTGCTTCCTGCTTCTCATGATCGCCGGCGCAGGAGATGAACTGCAGGGCATCAAAAAGGGCATCATCGAGATTGCCGATCTCATCGCAGTCAACAAGGCGGATGGCAACAACCGGAATCGCGTCCGCGCCGCACGCGCGGAACTCGAACGCGTGACCTCGTTTTTGAACCCCTTCACCACCGACTGGCGCCCGCCCGTGCTGGCGGTCTCCGCCCTCGAACGCGAAGGACTCAAAGAAACCTGGGCGGAAATCAACCGCTTCTTCACCCACATCGCGGAAAGCGGCGAGCAAACCGAACGCCGCAAACACCAGGCTCTGGAATGGTGGCGCGGGCTTGTCGAACAGGAACTGCGCACACGCTTTTTTTCGGATCCGCGCATCGCGTCAGAGGCCGCACGACTCGAAGCGGAAATCCTCGCCGGCCTCAAACCTCCATCCATCGCCGCCGAAGAAGTCCTCGATCTCATTATTCCAAATCCGGCCTAGCCGGGCCAACGGGTGTTCTTATGGGCAAGGAGTCCCGGTGAGAAATTTCCTTTCTCGCCGCCGGATTAAAATATTTTGCTTCGCAAAATAATGCAGAACTAAGCCTGCCCTCCATTGGTGGAAATAACACATGCCCCCACCGGTAGGGCGAGTTCGCCGACCCCGCCCATTTTTCAACAGCAACCAGCCCCAGGTATCCCCCCTCGCGATGGCGCAAATTTGCTCATTGCAATCACGCTATCGCGCGGTTTAGGTGTCAGGCCCTGCATCGCATGGAGAAACCTGAGCTTGAGCGTGGATTGGGATCGGAAAATCCAACTCTCTGCGCAAGCACCTTATGTTCAGTTACTTGCAGAAATTTTTCCGCCGGGGCTGGCCTTGGCCCGCTGAACCCTCTTGTTTGCGAACCAAGAAATCCCGGCTTTTTCTCCTTGCCGCCGCCGCAATCTGCGGCAAATTACCCCTTCACCCGCTCGGGTGGTGGAATGGCAGACACGTACGTTTGAGGGGCGTATGCCGTAAGGCGTGGGGGTTCAAGTCCCCCCCCGAGCAGTTTATTTTTCTCCCCTTTCCCATCGCCCCGCAACCGCAAATACGGATTCACTGAACCGCGCCCTTCCGTTAGAATGTGGGCAATGGCGGCGAGGAGATCGCACATCGAGGACCGGCGGAATTTATGGACGGAATTACCGCGCCGGACGGCGGGAGCGCGGAAGTTCTGGCTGGGATCAGGAAATTGCTATGAACAACAATGGGAGAATTGAGAATAATGCGAGTGATGGGAAGCATGACTCATATGCCTTCCCTTCCTACCACCCCATCATCCCGCAGCCTACCGCGACTACCTTCGCGCGCGCGATCTGCCCCTCTGGGTTAAGGATTCCAAAGAAGCGCAGTTTGTCCGACGGCTGGGTCGCAAAACCCCGCAAACCTATGAGCTATACCGGGAGTTCGTTGAGACCCGCCCTGCCGATGTAATCGCAAACATAGCCGTTTGCTTGATTCACCAGACAAACTATCTGCTGGACCAACAACTGAGACGGCTGGAAAAAGATTTCCTCGAACAGGGCGGCCTCCGTGAGCGCATGTTCCAGGCGCGTCTCGCGCAGCGCAATCGCCCGCCGGGCAAATAACTCCCATGCCTCCCATTCTTCCCATCCAAAAGGTGCGGGAAGTAACGCAATTACCGGCAAAACTTTCGGCTCCTTCCAAGATCAACAATCCGACGCAAAAAAGCACCGGATTATATTTCTCAAGGAATCTTTCCTTGTGACTGCTGGGTAACAGGACGAGTTATGCCCATTGATATGACTCCATTCCTCGAACGCCTCGAAGACCGCATTGCACCCGCAACATTGATTGATGGGAAAACCGTTGAGTTCGTTGATGTGGACAACGATGTGATCCGGGTTCAATTGAGCAAATCCGTCCTGACGGCACAGAACTGGGAGAGCCACTTCGACTTTCAATCCGATGGGGCCGGGCATGATATCCTTGAGAACATCAATTTTAGCGGCCCTGCCTTTTCCGGGATTGGGGTGGCCGTCTCCGCGGTTCAGGCGCAGGGTGCGGACGGGATTGTGAACATCGGGGCGATCAATGCCGCGGGGGTTGACCTCGACAAGGTGGTGATCGCGGGAGGCCTTGTCAAAATGACGGCCGGAGATTTCCTGACACCGGCCAAGGGGGTGAACCTTCTCAAAGTCGACTCGCTTGGTCTGCTGGACCCTCAGGACTTCGGGCTCATGGATCGCAGTAGTGTTATTCAAGGAAAACTTGGCGAGCTTTCGGTGGGCGGGAGCATTGGTGGATCCTTGACCGTCAATGGTGGGCTTCAGGCCGGGATTGGCAAAATTCTGGTTGGCGGGTCGCTTCTCGCTGGCGCGGACTCCCTTTCCGGAACCATTTCGACAACGGGCGGAATCGGGTCGGTTTTCGTAGGAGGAAGTATCGACGGACGCCTTGCCGACACGCCCGGCGAAGCCTCGATCCTGACCCGTCATTCCATCGGAAGCGTGACCGTGAAGGGTTCCATCATCGCCGGTGGGCACGAAGGAACCGGCACGATCAATGCCTTCTATAATATTGGCCCGGTGATCATTGACGGAAACCTTGGGAGTGATGGAGTGATCCCAAGCGGCCTGAATTCCGGTGCAATCCATGCAGAGCACGGCAGATTGGCATCTGTGACACTGGGCGGAAGTCTGGTGGGAGGAGACGGCGATTTTTCCGGGTTCCTCCAAGCCGAGA
>JBGSSC010000071.1:0-3226 GCA_041737265.1 Terrimicrobiaceae bacterium
TCGAAAATCGTCAGCATTTCGTTGACACCTCATGGCTGAATTTCCACTGGAGCATCAAACTCCACGGGGAGATCCAACAATCAGGGGTTTTGCGACGGGCAAAAATTCCTGCGCAAGGCCGCCAATCCTTTGCACTCCCCATACCCGGTTTCCCGCCAGGAGGTGGACCGCTTTTCCTTCACCTTATGGCCACAGCGGCCTGCGATCTTCCCTGGTGCCCCCGCGGCCATGTGGTCTCCCATGAACAGAGACTGATATCACCGGCTTCAAACGGGAAAGCGCCCCAGTCCAAGCCACGCAAATCGGTCCCCTCCACCACACCCCTCCTTGCATCGGGCAGTGGAAAATTCACGTTGAGTGATCGTGGCCTCGAATTGCATTTTTCCAAGTCAAGCGGCGGACTGAACCAACTCACGCTGAACGGCCAGCCGGTCCTCCAACGGGGTCCCCATCTGCAAATCTGGCGTGGTGCCACGGACAACGACGGGATCAAGGGATGGACCGGACAAAGAAACAAGCCATTGGGGCGTTGGCTTGCTGCCGGAGTCCCTGATGCCGTCCCGCAGTTAACATCGATCACCGTTCCAAAGTCCGCAGACGGGATTCCTGCCATCCGCTGCAGGCAAGCCGCCCGTTGCCGGGGTGCACAGGCAGAGGTGGTCCTCATCCAAGACTTCGTGATGCCGGGTGACGGCACCATCCGTGTGGACAATGAATTCCTCGTCCCTCCCGCACTCGATGACCTCCCCCGCCTCGGAATTCAATGGATATTTCCCCGAGGATTCGAGGCGATCCGTTGGTTCGGCCGGGGACCATTCGAAAATTACTCCGATCGGAAAGCCGCCGCCCTGATTGACCTCCATAAATCCACAGTCAGCGGGCAATACGTGCCCTACATCCTTCCCCAGGAACACGGCAACCACACCGACACCGAATGGCTCGAAATTTCGAACGGGAAGGTGGCATTCCTGGTCCGGAGCAAATCCCCTTTCCAATTCTCCGTTAGCCATTTCACCGCGGCGGACCTCTTCGCCGCCACCCACGCCCATCATCTCAAGCCCCGCCGGGAAACCTTTCTCAATCTCGACCTTTTTCACCGCGGCCTGGGCACTGCGAGTTGTGGTCCGGATACCTTGCCCAAGTACCGGATTCTCCCGGGATTGCATCGATGGACTTACTGGATCGAGGTTTCCAGGCTCGATCCGCTGTGAGTGCCGGCAGGGCGATCCGGCATGAATCCGCTTCCCGCCCGAAATCTATCCCTGCAAGCGGGTTGCCTTGGCTCCCGACAAGTGTAGAGGGTTGCTCCGATGGAAATCGAACTCCTGCAGCCTGTGGCCATCGACCGAATCGCAGACTCTCATTGGTTCGTTGACTTTGGCAGGGCCGTCTTTGGCACCGGGAACAAAATCCGGACGCAAGGGATTCCAGCAAGAAATGAATGCCGTCCGCAAGAACCGGATAGCCCGTCGGTCATCAACCTGAAACACTTCCTTTTATGCAAGAAACACAACTAGCCATTCATGGGGGACCGGCGGCGGTTACTGCCCAGCCACCTCGAAGCAAACTCCACGGACCGGCGGAGATCGGAGACGAGGAGATCGAAGCGGTCACGAAAGTTCTGCGTTCTCAGAAGCTCTTCCGGTTCGGGGTGGACCAGAACGAGTCGTCGGTGGCAAATTTCGAGAAATTGTTTGCTGAAAAATCCGGTGCGCAAAACGTGCTTGCGGTCAACAGTGGGACTTCCGCCCTGATTTGCGGCCTGGTCGGATTGGGAGTGAGCCAGGGCGATGAAGTTTTGGTTCCCGCCTACACCTACATAGCAAGCGCGGCCGCGGTTCTTGCATTGGGAGCGGTACCCGTGATTGTCGAGGTTGACGGCTCGCTGACAATGGATCCCAGGGATTTGGCAACAAAGATTACTTCCCGAACCTCCGCAATCATGCCAGTCCACATGCGCGGGATGCCTTGCGATCTTGCCGGTATTTTGGAAGTGGCGGGCCACCGCGGGATTCCCGTCTTGGAGGATTGCGCTCAAGCCAACGGGGGCACATACCGGGGCAAAGCACTCGGCCGGTGGGGGAAGGCCGGCGCTTTCAGCCTTCAGCAGTTTAAAATCATGACAGCAGGGGAGGGGGGTGCACTCGTCACCAACGACCGGTCGGTTTACGAGCGCGCTGCGATCTATCACGATTCGGCCTTTACGTTCTGGATGGAACGGAACCCGGATTTTGCCCACGTGAAAGACATCGCGTTCCTCGGGGAAAACTACCGGCAGTCCGAAGTTCATGGAGCCATTGCCCTGGAGCAACTCAAAAAGCGCGACCGGATTCTGGCCCGGTGTCGTGCCATCAAGCGCAAGCTCTGGGATGCTTTTGCATCGTTGCCCGGCGCGGTGATGGAAGTGAGACACGACGCGGAGGGGGATTGCGGCATCGCGCTCGCATTCTTCATGGACGGCCCGGAACGGGCAAAGGAAATATGTGCCATTCTCAATGCGGAAGGCGTTTCCTGCGGAACCCGTTTTTCGAAGGATGTTCCCGATCGACACATATTTTACCACTGGGATTACATTATGGATCACCGCTCCCCCCATCGGAATGGGTTTCCCTGGAACGGCCATAAGGGTTCGAAAGGTATCGAGTACTCGAAGGAAATGTGTCCGCAGACACTCTCATGGATGGAGCGGGCCGTGATTTTTTCGATCAGCCAGCAGATGAGCGATGAATACGTGGACCAGAACTGTTCCGCGATTGAGAAAGTGGCGCGCTGCCTCCGGGCATCTTAGCTTATGAATCCAAGTACTAAACCTGAAGCCCTATTACCCGTTGTTTGGACCAATGACGATATTGGTTTCGGCCAGTCCGTGCAACTGCGGCGGCAACTGGAATTTCTCAACCGCCACGGGATCCCGGGCGTGTTTTTTGTTATTCCCGATGACAAAGGGCAGGGGGCTATCAACGAGGACAGAGAACTGGTCGACCTGATACGTGGAGCAGCGAAGGATGGGCACGAGTTTTACCAGCACGGCTATCGTCATCATGCATTCGAATGCGGTGTTCCGGAACAGGATATGTTTTCCCTTGATCCAGGCGCCAAAAAACGGATTGACGAGGAGCGGGAGAGCATCGATGCGATGCACACGTTCGAAGCTCAGGTCAAAATGTTGAACGCAGGTCAGCGGATCTGGAGAAAGGCCTTCGGGGAGGATTCGCCTGGTTTCCGG
>JBGSSC010000072.1:0-4332 GCA_041737265.1 Terrimicrobiaceae bacterium
CGCCCACCTCATCTCCTATTTGGATGTTTTCGGGAGGATTGGACAATTGACCGGAAAATTCCTGCCAGCGCTTGGTACCGTCCGGCGAGTGCTTTGAGAACGGAAAGCTACCACGCTGTTCGTCGCGGCCAACCAGAGCGATGAAGTTGTCGCGGACTACAATTTTGAAACCCTCCGGAGGCAATTTGTCGAGATCGATGCCCAGTTTGCGGAAGGGAACCGAGTCTCCCACATAAATCGGGATCGCGCCATTTTCCGAAGGGGCCTGCACCACCGGCAAATTTGCGCCGGAGATCTTCTCGACATAGGTTCGCAAGTCGTTCGCTGCAGCTTTGACGCTCGATATGGCATCCTCAGAGACAACGATTTCGGCACGCGGTTGCCCTGCTTCGACAATGGTCAGGCCGCCCGCAGAAGCCATGCAGGACACGGAATTCTGAACAGCCCAGCAAACGAAAAAACACAATCCCATCCCGCGCGATTTGTTCATTCTGGACTCATTTATTCCACGTGAAATCTTTTGCAAGGAAAATTGTGAGGACCGGGAATCCTGTGTGCGCATCTCACCCGCCCGGGAATTCTTTGCCCAGCGTGGAATATCGGGCAATGAAATGGCAGGGAACCCGGGTCAGACTCGAAGAGCCGCGGAGAGAGCGTGAGCCATTCAATTTCAGACGAATATCCTCAACAGCCAATTTGCTCAGTTCCGCAATGGGGTGGTCGGCGGTGGTTAAAGGCACGAGGCCGGCGGTGGCGGCATGTTCGTTTCCAAATCCCGTAAAAGCAACATCCTGGGGCACACGAATTCCGTGCTCGGAACAGGCGCGCATGGCCCCGATCGCATAAGCATCCACCTGACAAATGACAGCCTCAGGAAGCTCCCCTCGTTCAATAATTTTAAGCATTCCAAGGTAGCCGGGGACATACAGGGGAAATATGTCTGCGAATTGCCGGATCGCGTCCTCCACCTCTTCGTTGGAGGATAGTAAAACCTCCATCCGCACCCCGGACCTGTTTTTCCCTTTGCCTGAATTAAGTTTGAGGCCCGCCTCACGGACGGCATCCGTGAACGCATCCGTTAGTCGTGCGGCAGACGGGTTGGAATCCAGTTCCGGGCCGCTGCTTAGCAGAATGATGCGCCGGGCACCTCTGCCCAAAACATGGAGGCTGATATCTTTGAAAGCCTTCCTCCTTTCGTCGACAAAAACCGAGGCACCTTGAACCCATGATTCCCCAACCACGGCTACGGGAAGGCCGGCATCGAGAAGTGTTGATATTTGGCTTTGTCCGATTTCCTGAGGAGGATGAAGACAAAGCACCGCCTCAACGTGGGCACTCAGGAGGGCGTCAGCCATGCCTGCGGTGGTCTCTTCAAATCTTGCATCGGTATGGTAAATATAGGGACGGTATTCTGTTTCCCCTATGGCATCCAATGCTCCCAGGAAGCGCCTGGTCGCTATGGAATCGATGATGTTGTGCTGCACAACTCCGATCAAACCACTCCGGCCGGAGCGCAAGGTTCTCGCCACCGCGCTGGGGCGGTATCCCATTTCCGAGGCGATCCGCTGCACACGCTGCCTTGTTAGTTCGCTCACCTTGATCGTTCCCCGCAAACTTCCGGTCAGGGCTTGCGAGACTGCCGGGTGACTCAATCCGGCTTTTTTGGCAACATCTTTTAAGGTTACTGCTTTTTTCTTCCCCAACATGCAGCGGAATCCTAGCCTCTAAACCGGCACCCGTCCATCTTGCTCGCGGAGAACAAACAGGGTGACAGGAACGTCCGTAAGCAAATTTTATCCACCAGACCGGCTCTGCTCCGGATGCCTCGCTGTCTTTTCTGCTGTGGACGAAAGCCGATGCTCCCCAACCCGCAAAGAAAGAGTTGACGCGCGCCCCGGAAGCATTAAACGTGGAATTTAACGCGGCATCAACTCATGAAAAATCTCCCAAATCCTGGTTTGTTCTCCGCTCCCTGGCGGACGAAGAGGCAAAATCCCGGCTGTTCTGCGTATTTTGCCGGGATCCACCCGTGGCTGATTCTTGCAGGCCTGTTGATCCCGTGCGGAAATCCCTGTGCAACGGCTCAAACCATGGAAGTCGCGCAGTGGACGTCAGGAGATGGGGTGTTTGAAACGCCATCGAAATGGAATACCGGGTCTGTGCCAGGGGCGGAAATGGTGGCAGTCTTCGCCCCGGAGGGGCCACTCACGGTTACACTTTCTGCGGACACAAGCCTGGGCGGGTTGGACAACCAAGGAACTTCCAGCGGGGATGAGGCTGCGAATCTGATTCTGGAACTCGGCGGGCATACGCTTGCCATCGGAGGAGAGGAGGTCAATCACAGCACGCCCCCGATCTCCTTGGGGGCGTATGCGAATTCCGGGCCGCGAATCCTGACGTTCCGCAATGGGCGGATCAACTGCTCCCATGTGGTGCTTAATAATCCGGTGAATTCCGAGTGGTCCAGGATGGTGGTCGGGGAGGGAGCGGAAATGGATGCAGCGGTTACGGTCGGCAACAATGAAAAAGGAGAGTTGTATGTCGAATCCGGTGGGCGATGGATCAGCAGAGCCCCTGAAATTTATATTGGAAGGGTGGGGCTTTCCTCCGAGGGGAAGGTAAAAATCACCGGAAAAGATTCGAGCTGGCAGGCCCTTGGCAAGAGCGACGGGACGCATTGTCAGGTCGGGGTTGGTGCCTCCGGATCCGGGTCGCTGGAAATCACCCAGGGCGGAAAAATGATGGCGTTCATTGTGCAACTCGCCGGACACCAGGCTCACCTGGAAACCCCGGCCGGCGAAGGTCGCGGGCACGTGAAGGTGGAAGGTTCCGACTCGGAGATGGAATGCGCATTTCTTTATGTCGGGGGAGGCAGAGTTGTCGACACCGGTGCAGCTGCAGGCGGAGCGGGCACCGTCGAAATTGCCGATGGAGGAGTTGTGAAATGCGGCCTGCTCAGAGCGTTTCCCCATTCCACGCTCACATTTCGTGGAGGTTGTCTCGAACAAACCGGTCATTTTCGAGAGACGGCCGTTTCTGAACAATCCGTTCTCGAGCCGGCGTCCGTTCTGCACTTTGTTTTGGAAAAAGCCGGAGGTCCGGCACCTCTCTCCGCGGAAAATTTGAAAATCGATGGGGCACTCTTGGACATTGAATTGGCCGAAGGGTTTTCCCCCCGGGTAGGAGACGAATTTCCCCTGCTATCCGCAAGCGGAGCACTTGAAGGAAACTTTGCGGGAATCAAAAGCGGAGACAAATTGCAGGCAGGAGGGCACGCCTTCACCATCGACTATGGATCGCAAGGGACTGGTCCGATTGTGCTCAAGGCGGTGCAGGCAAAATAAATCAGCAGCCACTGTTTCAGCGGGTTCCGTGGATTTGCCCACGCAGGGAGATTGAATCGGCAGGCACTCAGGACCACTTCCCATCGAAAATTCCTCGCGCAATTTCAATTTGAATCCATGAAAAGCTTAATATCGGAGGAAATCGGCCACTCCGGGATGGATCTGGCTCTCGAGCCGGTTTTTCCTGTCTTGTCGCCGGGGAAAAAATACGCAGAGGCTGCGCGCAAGTGGCAGGGGATCCCCGGGATTGAGATCGCGCCAAACGGACGACTCTGGGCCGCGTGGTATACGGGTGGGCGGAGCGAGGATGAAAACAACCACGTTGTCCTGGTTACCAGCGACGATGGTGGAAAAACCTGGTCGGAGCCGGTGCTTGCTATTGATCCCCCGGGCGAGGTTCGGGCATCGGATCCTGTTCTTTGGCACGACCCTGTTGGGCGTCTCTGGCTTTTCTGGATGCAGACCGCGCATTGCGGAACCACCTTCGACGGGCGGGGTGGGGTGTGGTCAATCACCACCGGCCGGTCCGGACAGGCCGATGCGTGTTGGTCGGCACCGCTAAGGATTGCGAACGGAATCATGATGAACAAACCGACGGTCCTCTCGACCGGCGAATGGCTTTTTCCGTGTGCAGTATGGAGCCACCACAACAAACCCAGCCGATTCTGGCTCCCCAATGAGACCTTTTCCAATGTGATCGTTTCGGACGACCACGGGCAAACGTTTCGTCTCCTTGGTTCTGCGGATGTTCCCAACCGGGCCTGTGACGAACATATGATCATCGAAAACAACGACCACACCCTGTGGATGGCCGTGCGTTGCAACGATGGAATTCGCCGAGCCATTTCCCACGACCGGGGGAGGACATGGGGGGGTGGCAAGGAAGTCTATTTTCCGGGCCCGTCCACCCGTTTTCACCTGCGCACTCTCTCCTCCGGAAGGTTGTTGCTGCTTTACCACGATCATCCCTCACTCCGGACCAATCTCA
>JBGSSC010000073.1:0-3878 GCA_041737265.1 Terrimicrobiaceae bacterium
GGGGCCGATATCCACATCGAACCCGAGATCCGCGTAGCCGCTTGCCACGACTTTTGCGCCGCGGTCGTGCCCATCCTGCCCCATCTTTGCAATCATGATGCGCGGACGCCTTCCCTCCCGCTCCTCGAAGGCAGCTGCCTTGTCACGAACCAGCTTGATCTCGTCCATTTCCCCGTATGTTGACCGATATACGCCGGAGATCGAGCGGATAACCGCCTGATAGCGTCCGGCAACCTTTTCGATGGCGTCCGAAATTTCCCCGAGGGAGGCACGGGCCTTGGCGGCTTCGACAGCCAGTGCGAGAAGATTGCCTTTGGAAGGATCTGCTGCTGCGGCTGTGATTGCATCGAGAGCGCTTGCCACTGCAGCCGGGTCCCGGTTCGCGCGGAGTTTGGCGAGACGCTGAAGCTGGGATTCCCTCACTGAGGCATTGTCCACGTCGAGGATGTCGATGGGGTCTTCCTTTTCGAGACGGTACTTGTTGACTCCGACAATGGTTTCCTTGCCCGAATCGATTTTGGCCTGCCGCCGTGCGGCGGCCTCCTCGATGCGCATTTTCGGGACACCGCTTTCGATGGCCTTGGCCATCCCTCCGAGCGATTCGATCTCCTGAATGTGCGCCCAACCCTTTTCGAGCAATTCGTGAGTCAGCGACTCCACGTAGTAGCTGCCACCCCAAGGATCCACGACGGAGCAAATTCCCGTTTCATTCTGAAGAAAGATCTGTGTGTTTCGCGCGATCCGGGCCGAAAAGTCCGTTGGCAACGCGATGGCCTCATCGAGAGAATTGGTATGCAGGCTCTGGGTTCCGCCGAATGTCGCAGCCATCGCTTCGATACACGTGCGGGTAATGTTATTATAGGGATCCTGCTCGGTGAGGCTCCACCCGCTGGTCTGGGAGTGTGTGCGGAGTGCCATCGACTTCTGACTCTTCGGATTGAATCCCTTCACGATTTTGGCCCAGAGCACGCGTGCCGCCCGCATCTTGGCAATTTCCATGAACATGTTCTTTCCCTGCGCCCAGAAGAACGAGAGGCGCGGCGCGAAGGCATCGATATCGAGCCCGGCAGCGGTTCCGGTCCGGAGATACTCCAAACCATCGGCGAGAGTGTATCCCATCTCGAGGTCTGCCGTCGCGCCGGCTTCCTGGATGTGGTAGCCCGAGATGGAGATCGAATTGAACTTCGGCATGAACTTTGAGGTGTACTCAAAGATGTCCGCAATGATCCTCATCGAGGGCGTTGGGGGATAGATATAGGTATTGCGAACCATGAACTCCTTGAGGATGTCGTTCTGAATGGTCCCGTTGAGGTTTTCCAGTTTCACCCCCTGTTCCAGAGCGGCGACAATGTAAAACGCCATCACAGGCAAAACGGCCCCGTTCATTGTCATGGAAACGCTGATGCGATCCAAAGGGATCCCTCCAAAGAGGATCTCCATGTCGAGGATCGAGTCGATGGCGACCCCGGCTTTGCCAACATCGCCGACAACCCGCGGGTGGTCGCTGTCATATCCCCGATGGGTGGGCAGATCGAATGCCACCGAAAGCCCCATTTGACCGGCCGCGAGGTTCCGTTTGTAGAAGGCGTTGGACTCCTCGGCTGTCGAAAAGCCCGCGTATTGGCGCACCGTCCACGGTCGCTGAACATACATCGTGGCGTAAGGCCCCCGGAGAAAGGGTGCCACTCCCGCTGTGAATCCCAGGTGACGGCAATCCGCAAGGTCGCCCGGGCCATAGGCGGCTTTGACCGGAATCCCCTCATCGGTGAGCAGGCCTCCCCCGTCGGAAGAGCGTCCTGATTCCGCTTTGGCAAGCGAGGCCCATTTGTTGTGGGAAACCGGACCTCCCGGCGAAAAGTCGATCTTGGAGAAGTCGGGAATGGTGGTTGTGTTCATCGAGTGATACCGAGTTGTTTTTGAAGGTCCTGAAGCAATTCCA
Source organism: Terrimicrobiaceae bacterium (assembly GCA_041737265.1). Classification (GTDB taxonomy): domain Bacteria; phylum Verrucomicrobiota; class Verrucomicrobiia; order Chthoniobacterales; family Terrimicrobiaceae; genus JBGSSC01. The sequence goes on from JBGSSC010000073.1 coordinate 1,940, forward strand.
GACAATTGGCCCGTATGTGAATAAAGCCATCCACTCCCGCCTCCTTGAAGGCTTCGACGTGATCGGGCGGATATCCCGCGAGCAGAATTTTCATCCTGGCGCGCTTCGCACGAAGAGCCGCGATAAAGGACGGGACGATTTCCGGATAAGTTTCATCCGTCGAGCAAATGACGATCGCCAGCACTTTGCCTGCAATCGCGGATTCCACGGCCTCATCAATCGTGGATGCCCCCGGTCCGGACCGGATTTCAAAGCCGGCCACTGCAAGGAAACCTGAAGCGAAGTCCGCGCGGGCCTTGTGTTGTTTCGCAGGGCCGAAGTTGGCAAGCCAAACCGCAGGCGGATGTCCGTGGGATTTTGCATACCGCAGAGAATTCGCCCTCAAGGCTTCGAACGGCTCAGCCGCACGGCGGACGCGAAGGCGCGGGATTTCCGGTTCGCAGGGTGCGGAACGCGGAAGAGCCTCGGAGACCTGGCCGAGCGTTGCGCCTGAGGAAAATGCGGCGGAGACGCCTTCCACCGAACGCTCGATTTTCGGGATGCTGTGGGGCCGGATTTTTTCGACAAAGGCAGCCCGTGCCGCATGCCTTGCGTGATGGTCCGGGTCTTCAAAGACAAGAGGCGCTTCGGCAGGATTCGGAAACAGATTGACTCCCACGAACGAATCGCGTCGCGAGGCGGCAGCATCGAGTCGGGCACCGGAGGCCTTTTCGGTCTGGCTCTGGGGAAATCCCTCCCGGAGAGCCGCAGCCATTCCGCCACGCTTCTCGACCTCACGGAAGAGATCCCAGGCTTTCTGCGCAAGTTCGGAGGAGATGGTTTCAATCGACCACGATCCACCGGAAGGATCGGCTGTCGCAGCAAAGAGACATTCTTCGCCAAGGATCGTGTGAACGTTCCTCGCGATGCGGCGTGAAAAATCCCCGGGAGTTCGAACACATTCGTCGAAGGGGGCGACATGCATGCTGTCAACTCCGGACACAGCACCCGCAAAACCCTCCGCCGTTGAGCGGAGCATGTTGGTATAGGGGTCAAGACCCGACTTGTTGAAGACGGTGCTCCGGCCATGGATGTGTGCAGGAACCGGAGTGACTCCGCAATTTTCGAGAACCTTCGACCAAAGCAGCCGTGCCGCACGGATTTTTGCAATCTGGAGGAGAACCTGCGACCCGAGCGTATAGGTGAAGACAAACTGCCCCGCCGCCTCAGCCGGCGCGATCCCGCGTGCGGACAGTTCACGAAAATATTCGACAGCGGTCGCTATACCGAATGCCAGTTCCTCGACGGCACTTCCGCCTGCATCCGCCCACAGGTTTGCGCCGACTCCCACAGTGCGCACGGTACTGCCCTGCGCCCGGCTCCACGCGACGGTTGCAGCCATTTCATTGAATGCATCATCGAGAGCGATGGGCAGGCGGCCGTCACGGGCGTATTCGGTAAGTGGATCGCCGAGGACCGCACCGCTCCAGCCGGTCGCATGGGCAGCCAACATCCCAAGCATGGGCAAGGCGCTCGAACCTGCCCAGAGCAGCCAGGAGACAGCGGCGGGCTCGATTCCGCGGAAGGCCACACGCGCATCCTCAAGACAGGCAAGAGAAAGACCGCAGACTGCAACTTCGGCGGTATCGGCTTCCGAAGGATCCAATCCCCGTCGGCTCGCAACGTCGAGTTGAATGGCAAGGGCATTCTGCCCGCACATGAGGTCAGCGAGGGCGGCGGCGTTGAACGCCTCGGGCGTTCCCAGCGCAATTTCCTGAGCCACGAGAGGAGCCGAAGGAACCGCATGGAAACCCCGCTGAAACGAAGCGATCCCCGGCCACTCTTCGGCAGGCATGGTGGAGTGGTCCGGACCGTAGAGGGGCTGCAGCGTGATTCCCTCATGGGTGCGGGTGAGAAGCTTCTTGTCGAAGGGAGCTCCCTTGAGCGACGCCTCGGCAGA
>JBGSSC010000077.1:0-5736 GCA_041737265.1 Terrimicrobiaceae bacterium
CGAGTTTCACCTGCCCGAGAATCTCGGTCTCGCCAAGAACCATCGAATCAAGCCCGCTGGCGACGCGGAAGAGGTGGCGGACACTGCGGGGCGAATCGTGCATGTAAAGCGGCACATCGGTTCCAGCCCGTTCGCGGAAAAGTGCCTTGAGGCCTTCGAAGGCGCGCACGGGGCACAGGCTTGCCGCATAAAACTCCACGCGGTTGCAGGTGGAGAGAACCACCGCACCGGCGAGTCCATCGATCGCGCGGGCAGCTTCAAGGACTCCCGGCAGGTCTTTTTCCTGCACTGCAAAGCGCTCCCGGATTTCGACCGGCGTGCTTACATGATTGAGTCCGGCGCAAACGATGTTCACGGCCTTGTGGAAAGATGCTGGATGGCGGGAAGGCTGAGAAGTGTCACGACAAACACCACCACGGAGGCGGCTGCGACCCGCCCGGAGGGAAGGGGCCGGAACCGGTGAATACCAATGAGCAGGGCGTAAGCGATCCAGATTGCGGACGATCCCCAGAACTTGAGATTGTTCACATGAGTCTGGCTCAAAATTCCGGCAGCGAAGCTTACGGTAAGTAGAACAAGGCCGAGAAGCAGGAGCCGCTTGTTGGCAATGGCAAGATGGGTGATCGGGGGCAGGCTGTGGGAAAGCCGGGAGAAACGGTGGGATTTCAGCTGGCGTTCCTGCACGAGATACATGGCTCCTGCAATGCAGGCCAGGCCGAAGCTGCCATAGGCCAGCATCGAGAGCGCGGCATGGGCTTCGATCCATGGGTTGACCACGCTCCGGGGAACCGCGTCACGTGGGATGGGGGCAATCCACGCAGCTGCCAGCAATCCCAACGCCAGCGGCGCCGTGAATGCGCCCAGCAGGGACAGCCTGTAGGACGTTCCGACAAGAAGGTAGATGAGCACAAGCGACCAGCTTTGAAAGATCAGCACATCGTAAAGGCTGTTAATCGGACACGAACCCTCGGCCTCTCCACGCAAAATCAGCCAGCCTGTGAGAAAGAGGAATCCGGCAAGCATTGCGGCAAAGTTCAATCGGCCGGGGCGCGGTCTCCCCAACCAAATGCCCCATGCCGTGACGGCAATCCCCGCAAGGAAGGAGAGGGCCGATGCAATTGGGAGCCAGAATTCCATGGGTTTTCCGGAAGGTATGGAGGAGTTCCCCACGGATCAATTTATCTCTTCGACCTAATCCGGCGGGAGCCGGTGCCAACGGGGGGCTTGTGGGCAAGGGGACCCGTTGAGAAACCGGTGCCATCGCCTCCGGATTAAAATATTTTGCTGCGCAAAATGGAGGGAAACGTTTCATCGTTTCCCATCATTGAAGACCGCTCTTTAAAGAAAGCTGTAACTGTTGTGCAGGACGTAACGGGTAAGCCGCCAAATGGAGGAGGCCAACGTCCCGCGACGGCGCTACATATTGTTGCTCTATTCGCCGTCGGACTTCCACCGGCACGCGTTCGGTGCCTCGATGCCGAGTTGGTCGAGGATCCTCCACACGACAGTGTCTGCCAGCGATTCGAGGGATTGAGGGTGGCTGTAAAAAGAGGGCGAGGCGGGAATCAGGCTGGCACCGGCCTCGATCACCGAAACGGCATTGCGCGCGTGAATCAGACTCCAGGGAGTCTCCCGGGGAACCAGGATCAGCTTGCGACGCTCTTTGAGAAACACGTCGGCGGCACGAAGTATGAGAGACTCGCTGGTCCCGGCTGCAATGCGTGCCATCGTTCCCATTGAACACGGGACAATGACCATCGCGTCAAACAGAGCGCTGCCGCTTGCAAACGGCGCATTCATGCTTTTGTCGGAATGTGTTGTGACATTCGGCGGGAGCCGGAGCTCACCAAGTTCCTCGGTGATCACCTGCTTTGCATAGGATGTGAGGACGAGGTGAATTTCGTGCGGCCCCATTGCATCAAGGAGACGCTGCAGGTAAATGGCCCCGCTCGCACCGGTTCCGGCCAGGACAATTTTCATTGGAGGAACGAGGTTCCCGCGAGTGCCCCGCGAAGATCTCCCATTTTGGCAAGGGCTTCGCTGTAAAGAGCTGTCTTGCTTTTATCGGGTTCACACCGGGTCGAGGCATCTTCCGAGATGAGCCGGTCGCAAAGCTCACCGAGATCGCTGCCTGCCATTACCGTCCACGCAGCCTGAATTGCGGCACCCGATCCAGCGCCTTGGCCGCTGTCGAGGCCGATGGTGGGCACACCAAAAATATCTGCGCAGATCTGACGCCAAACCGGGCTGTTGCTTGCCCCTCCTGTAAGGCGGATCGAAGAAACCGGCACCCCCAGTTCGCGGAAGCGGTTCAATCCATAACCGACACCAAGGAGCACACTTTCCACCGAGGCCCGCGCAAGCGCCCCGGGTGTGAAATTTGCGAGCGAAAGGTTTGCCAGCACGCCCCGGGCGGAGGGCAGATCGGGGGTGCGTTCCCCGGTGAGGTAGGGGAGAAATGTGAGTCCCCCGGCCCCCGGTTTTTCTTCTTCGACGACGGCATCCATTTCCTGGTGGCTCCAGCCGAAGAGCTTGCGGACATGTTCCGTGACCAGGGTCAGGTTCATTGTGCAGAGGAGCGGCAGCCAGTTGTCGGTGCTGTCGCAGAATCCGGCAATTTCCCCTTTGGCATCGATCACCGGCTTGTTGAAAAACGCGAAGAGTGTCCCCGAGGTGCCGAGGCTTGCCGTGACTCCGCCAACCTTCACATTTCCTGTCCCGATGGCTGCCATCATGTTGTCTCCTCCTCCGGCGCTTACAATCGGGGCCTTGGCAAGCCCCCATTCCTTGCGCAGTGATTCCCGGAGAGTTCCGCACGCGGCAGCCGAAGAACCCAGAGCGGGAAGGCGTTCGGTGAGCCCCGGGCAAACCGCATCGCACGCCTTGGCCGACCATTTGCGGGATGAAATGTCGAGGAGTGCCGTCCCCGAAGCGTCGCCATATTCCATGCGCATTTCACCGGTGAGCCAGAAATTCAGGTAATCGTGGGGCAAAAGCACAGTGGCTGTTTGATCCCACGTCTCAGGTTCCTTCCTGGCGAGCCACAGAATTTTTGGAGCCGTATATCCCGTGCGGATGGTATTTCCAACCAGAGCGATGGCACCGGCATTTCCCCCGAGTTTTTCGGTGATTTCCCGGCACTCGCTGGTGGTTGAGGTATCGCACCAGAGTTTTGCAGCACGCAGGACTCCGCCCTCTTTGTTAACGGCAACCAGCCCGTGTTGCTGACCGCTGACCCCAATTCCGGAAATCTCCGCCGCCCTGGATCCGAGGGCTGAAAGGACTTCGCGGATTCCTTTGTCTGCCGCGGCAACCCACCAGGCAGGATCCTGCTCCATTGCGCCCTCTGGCAGTCCTTCCACAAAACCGTAACTATCCCCTCCCGAAGCGAGTATACCGCCGGTTTCACAATCCATGGCGACAACCTTCGTGCTTTGCGTTCCACAGTCGATTCCAAGAGTTATCATGCGGGAAGCGTCCTTGTCCGCATCGCGCACGTCAAGCCTTGCAGGAGAAGATGATTCTTACTTTTCCGCAGCCACAACCCGGAAAACCCGGAAAAAGCGGTTGCCTGCGACAGGCTCAAGGAAATCCGGCGGGGTGCCCCGGGCGAGGAGGTCGGCCATGCAGTCCCGCTCCGGGGGGATTCCCAGGACCACAGCGGAGGTTTCGCGCAGACGGGCGGGGTCATCGCTGATCACAAAAGCAACCTTCCTGCGGGTTAGTATTTCTTTTGCCGCGGCGGGATCGGTGGAGAGGAAGAAGCGGGCTGTATCCGCTGTGCCGGGCAGGCTTTGGTGCGAACTTCCGGCGACGCAGGTTTGTCCGGACCAGTAGGCAATGGCCGGACTCAGCCACCAGGGGGCAAGCACACTGCCATTGCTCACCGATGCCGAGGCATTGCGAAGCAACGGGCCTTCGGCCCGCGCTTCGCGCCGTGCGGCTGTGTTTCCCTCAAAGAGTTGATGGTCCCATGCCGCGGCGACCGGCCAGAGTGGTACCGCAAAAATCGCCCCTGCCGCGATGCGGTTTGGCAGGACGCCCAGCACCACGGGCAGTGCCAGCACAACTCCCAGCGACAGAAACGGACCCCATCGCGATGCGGAAAGTGTCAGTATCAGGAGCAAGCAAATCAGGATAGCAAGGGCAAAGGGAGCCCTCTGCGACTCGCGCTTTGCTTTCCACACAAGAAATGCCGGGCTCCAGGGTGTCAGCCAGCCAACCCATCCAAATATCAGAGCCCACGTCGCGGGTTTCAACTCTCCTATTGTGGATGCCCAGCGCGAGAATGTTTCGTTGAAGGCTGAGGTGGGCGACTGAACCCTCCATCCATCGCCAAGGATTGCGGCGAGTGCGATGATCACGAAAAGTGCCGGGGCCAGGAGTTGGTTTTTTAAGGGCAATGTTTTGCTCCGAAGGACAAAAACCCGAAGGAGAAGGCAGGCCACAAGAAGGACGAGAGGTTCAAAGAGGGAAACCCACAGCGCAAGCGCCCATGCAACCGCGGAACAAACCGATGCGCTTTTGTCCCCCTGCCAGATGCGGAGTTCGGCAGCCAGAGCCGCAGCCATCAGGAGAATGAGGAGGGATTGATGGTCCGGACGCCCGACCGAAAAGGTGTGAGACAGAATTGGGGAAGCTGCCGCGAGGAGAGTGGCTGCGAGCCCGAAAGGCTTGTTCCACCCCCATGCGGCGACGCCCATCAGGAAGACGAATCCGATAACCGGCGATACCAACGCGCCGCACAAATCGCGGTGACCGCTCAGCCAGGCCGGAAGTGCAATGATCCAGTCTAGAGGGGCCGTCGTATGCGGGGTGATTCCGTATGGTGCGTTTTCGAAGACGTGAAATCTTACAGACAGCCCCCCTCCATCGAGGATGCTGGCAACCCGCGTCATGCGCGAGTAGCAGTCTGGATCCAAAAAATAAACCTTTCCGTCGATGAAGACATCGTTCCACCGGGAAAGGTGGCCGCACGCACCGAGGAGCACGACCGCGGCAAATGCCGCAGCCTTCAATACTGTGCTAATGCGCATTCGCCGCGGCAAAGGCAGACACCACCGCCTGCAAGCCGGCACCATGCGCTGCGATGCGTTGGTCGAGGCAGAGCTCGGAAGGGGTCTCAACGGTCAGTGTGCGGTCCGCGCAGTGAAAATGAAGAAAGAAGGCTTCAGGGTGGCCCGGGAGAAGTTCCGGGTGGATGGTCTTGCGTACGACTCCATTGCGGGCTGGTCGTCCCTCGATCCGTGTGCGCGGATCCACGGGCACGTGGTGCGAGCCGCCTGCCAGGATCGATTCCGCGAGATAGGGCTTCGAATTTGGAATCTCGTAAACATACATACCCGGCGCGTCATAGTCCTCGTGAAGTGCGGCCGCGAGATGGAAGCGCCGTCCGCGGAGCAACTTCTTGTGTGCGGCAACCTGGGGAACACGGTTTTCATGATAGCAACGGTTCAAGTCCCGCCCGCGGGAGTCCAAGCGGTTGTTGTGGCAGAGACCCCACGGGTTCAGGCAGGGAAAAATCATCGTCTGGTAGCCGCGCAGAAAATCGCGCGAGCCTTCGGCCCATGCAAGGAGGCCCTCGGTCGCCCCCGGCTCGTCCCCATGGATGCCTGCGGAAAGGTAGAGCACCGGACCGGGCTTCTGCCGCTTTGGGGTCAGATAATAAAGCTCGAATCCCCCGGCCCCGGCAAATGGCTGCATCGCAAGACCTGAGTTCCGGGCCACGGCCTTCCA
>JBGSSC010000082.1:0-4996 GCA_041737265.1 Terrimicrobiaceae bacterium
CTGTTACGAGTGGCGGCGCTCCGGTGGTGGGTGCGGAGGTTACCGTTTACGCCGTGGATGACTCGATCCTGGAGCTCGGCGGCTGGACTTTGCCAATTCTGCTTCCTGCATTTTATCCGGAAAATAGTTACAATGTGGTGACATCGCCTGCCTTGCAGGAATTGGCCGCCGGAGTCTTGCCGCAGCAACTCACCCAAAAAGGATACCTCGTTGGTGATGGGGGAGGGGAGGAGTTCGGCAATGTTGCATTCACGCGCAAAGATTTTAAGCCGATCCTATTTTGGAAACCTTCCCTGATCACCGACGGGAACGGAACAGTCCGGTTCGAGACCATCGCTTCCGATGACCTCACCCGCTATCGCGTCGTGGCACTTGCTCAAACAACCAAAAATCAATTCGGATCGGCCTCCACAACTTTTGAGCTCACCAAATCCCTGATGATCGAACCGGCCCTCCCGCGATTTTTGCGCGAGGGAGATGAGATCGAGCTTCGTGCGGTGGCCAGGCAAAATCTCGTCGCCGGGGAAACTCTTGATGTGCGCTGTGAAACCAACCTGCCCATCGGGCAGGTGCGATCGATGCAACTTGCTGCGAAGAAAGATGTGCCGGTCGTCGCCCGGTTCCGCGCAAACACTCCTGATGCGCTCACTTCGTCAACGGTCCGCTTCGATGTGATGGCAAAGGATGGCAGGAAGGACTCCGTCGAGGTTGTGCTTCCCGTTCTCCCCCGGACGATCACCGTGGATGAGTCGGTGTCCGGCGCATGGGATGGAGACCGCTTTGACGTCAGGGATTATTTTCCAGAAACTTGGCAGAAGGCTCAAGGCACATATGACCTTACGATTTCCACATCCGCGTGGCTGACCAAACTGATGGGAATTCCCGGTGTGCTGGATTACCCGCATGGATGTTTCGAGCAGCAATCTTCGAGGGTCCTGATATTCACCGCGCTGGCTGACCTTTTGAAATGGCTTCCGGCCGATGCCGCGAGGGATGAGTCGTATCGTCGGGCGATCGCTGAGACCTTCCTCACCATGGAAACCTCTTTGCTGCCGGGGGGGCTATTGCCTTACTGGGAGATGGGAACAACCGGCAGCTTGTTTGTGACCATTCAAGCCGCTCTTGCGGTATCCATGGCTGAAGAAGCTGGATTTGAAGTTCCCGAACGGCTTTCGGGGGAACTGGCAGGAGCCCTGCAGGCGATCGCGTCCCGGTCTGTCCCAGCGCCTCCGGCTTTGCGTGTCTTCGCGTTGTTCGTGCTGGCTGCGACCGGTTCCGCGTCAGGCCTCGAATCCCAGGCGGATGAACTCTACCTCGAGCGGGACCACCTCACTGTCGAAGCCAAAGCAATGCTCGCACTCGTGTTCACAGAAATGGACCACGCCCCGCAACCTGCCCGCCAGTTGGTTTCGGAATTGCCGGCTATCAGTGCCGGGCAAGCATTCGATCCCGTGACGTTCTCTTCGGGAGCCCGTTCGGAAGCATTTTGTGCGATGGCCAGAATGGCCGTTGATCCTGGAAGCTTTGATGAGGGGATCCGCACCAGGCTCGGAGAGTTGATGGAGTCCTCGGCGTCGCTTTCCACCCAGGAAAACCTCTGGCTCCTTCTCGCATTTAAGAGCGCCCTGGCCGGAGGCAAGCCCGTGCCGCTCGGAAAAGCCTTGATCCCTCTGCCTGCTGCTGTTTCGGCGAACCGTTCCTCCGCCGAATGGGGACCCCGGCCATTGAACGAAGAGCCGCCTCTCCGGATCACCGGCCTCGGCAAAAGCCAAAGCGGGAAATTCGTGGTTCGGGCGCAACGTCAACTCGCGTCCTCGGAAACCGAGCCGGTGCAGCGGGATTTGAAGCTAAGCCGCTTTGTAAAAAACCTCACCGACGCTTCGCGCACAGGAACGCCGGAGTCTCCATTCCGCCTTGGAGACGAGCTGCTTGTGACTTATCGGTTTCAGTCGCCAAAGCCCCAAAGCTTTCTGGCCCTCGAAGATGATCTCCCGGCCGGAGTGGAAGTTCTGAATCCCGACCTAGCGCTCTTTGGCAAATTCTACCAAGTGCCCGAAGAAGCCGGCGTGGCCACGGCCGTTCTCTCCCACTCGCAACTGAGAGACAGCCGCGCCTGTCTCTACTTCGACGAGGTTGCTGCCGGCCTCCATTCCTATTCGGTTCTGGCCCGGGCCACGGCAGCAGGGGCCTTTTCGTGGCCCGCCGCGCAGCTCACGCCAATGTATGACAGCCGCTTCTACGCGCGGACCGCGCCGGAGACCTGCGTGGTTTCGGGGAATTGAAGCAGCGATGAAAAAGGCCCTTGTGCTCCTTGGCATGGTGGGTTTTGCAGTGTGGTTGGTCCTTGAAATCTCCATCTGTATGGTTGTGCTGCCCGCAGCGTTGTTCGAAGCTCCTCCATCGACTCCTGTCCTCGAGGATGTCCGGGGGCGTATCCTCCATATTCAAGCACTGGATGTCGCTAGGGACGCAAGGCCTGTACCGGTGCACGCGATGGGGCGATGGCTGCCTCTCATGACGGTGGCTGTCGAGGACCGGCGATTTGCATCCCACCCGGGCATCGATCCCGTCGCGATTGCAGGTGCGGCGTGGCGAAACATGTGGAGTGCCAGGGTTATTTCCGGAGGCTCAACAATCAGCCAGCAAACAATCAAAATTACGTCGGGGCTACCGGCCCGGACCATTGCGACCAAAGTGCATGAAGCGCTTGCCGCCATGCGCCTTGAACGGGAATGGGCGAAAGAACAAATCCTGTTCCATTATATAAACCGCCTCGACTATGGCAATCGGAGGATCGGTCCGAGGGCGGCCGCGAATGCCTATTTCGGCAAGGACCCGGCCGAACTCACCCTTGGCGAAGCCATCTATCTTGCCGGCCTCCCGCAGGGACCGACCCGCCTCAACCCTTGGAAACATCCTGCCCGGGCCCTCGCCCGATACAAGGATAACGTCCGCCGAATCGCACCTCTCTTCCCCGAAGGCATAGAGGCTCTCCTTGCCGCACCTCCGGTTCCCATCCGCCGGGATCCTGTTTTCTGTGCACCTCAATTTGTTCATGAGGCCAAGTCCCGGGACCCGGCAGCCCGCCTCGGAAGCCGAACGACTTTGGACATGCAGCTTCAATCCCTCGCTGAGAATACCACAGCCTCCTTCTCCAGCCGTTTGCAGGAAATCGGAGCCACCGGGTGCGCTGTCGTAATTCTGGACAATGCCTCGGGCGGTGTTCGTGCGATGGTTTCTTTTGCATCGGCCGGACAGTCAGAGCTCAACCTGACGACGATGCAGCGCAGTGCAGGCTCGACTCTGAAGCCGTTTCTTTACGCGGAGGCCATCGATCGACGGACCCTCACAGCGGCAAGCCTTTTGCCGGATACGGCCGAATCCATCCGTGGAATCTACACCGACTACGACCCACGGAACTTTAATCACCGGTTTTTGGGGCCGGTGCGGGTGAGGGAAGCGCTTGCCAACTCGCTGAACGTTCCAGCTGTGATTGCTTTGTCAGACCTCGGTGCGCGCGGCACCTTTGTGGATCTTCTGTCCTGGGGGCTGGGATTTCGCCATGGGTTCGACACCTATGGTGCCGGCTTCATCCTCGGCAACGCGGAGGTTTCGCTTCTGGATCTTGCAGGTGCCTACGCGGCTCTAGCCCGGTCAGGCGTTGCCTGGGACCCGATATTTTTTCCCGGTGAGCCTGCCCAGCCAAGGAGAGTCGTCTCCCCCGCCGCCGCGGCAATCATCACGGATATCCTCTGCGATAACGATGCAAGAAGGTCATCGTTCGGCAACGCCTCTCCGCTGGATGTCGGCTGCCGGGTGGCAGTGAAAACCGGCACGAGTTCCGCTTTCCGTGACGGGTGGTGTCTGGGCTTTACGAGTGAGCATACCATCGGGGTCTGGGTTGGAAATCCGGACGGCTCACCAATGAATGCGGCGCTTGCCGTCAGTTCCGCGGCCCCGATCTGGAATGTCCTCGTGCATGCCTTGCTCTCAAGGGGAGACACTCCTCTGCCGGAGATTCAGGAAAGTGAAACCATCGTGTGCCATCGGGTCTGCCGGCAGACCGGTCTCCTTCCCCGGGATGGGGAGCCCACTGTTCGTGAATGGTTTCTCACGGGCACGGCTCCCGTTCGCCATTCCCGGGAATTGTATCGGGGAAAAACGCTTGTTCTACCCCCCGCATATGCCGCCTGGTGTGCAAGTGCACAGAACCGTCTGGGCGCTGTCACTGAGAGCGGGCCACTCGAGATAACTTTCCCCCAGGATGGTGCCGTGTTTGCGATCAACCCCCATTTGCCTCTGACGCAGCAAACCCTCCGTCCTCTCAGCACGAACTCCCATTGTGAGTGGCTTCTCAACGGCAAAAAATTGCCCCCTTCCGGCGTAATGCTCCAGCGCGGCGATCACTGCCTCACTGCACGTTTGGGATCAGAGGTCCGGACCGCTTCCTTCCGCGTCGAGTAAGCGGGTCCCATTGGGATCGCCCGGACAAATGTCCCGCCACCGCAAATAGAGCGGTTTCAAAAGAACTGGTGCCGCGCCCGTGAGGGCGTGGAGGAAGAGACACGCCTGAATGGAGGCCACCGTCTCACGACGGCGGCTTTAACTAACTCGCTCTACTCCTCCTCTTCCGCCGACTCGTCGGCGGGTGGCAGAAGCTTGGTGACAAGGACCTTGTCGACCCGCTGACGATCCATATCCACCACTTCAAACTGGTATTGGTTCCAGACGAATTTTTGGCCCTCCGAAGGGATGCGGCCCAGGCGGGACAGGATGAATCCGCCAACGGTGGAGAATTCGTCCTCGCCGGGCAGGTCGTCTTCAATTCCGAGGGCCTTCTTGGCCTCGTCGGCGGGAAGCAGGGCATCAATCAGCCAACTGCTTTCGTCCCGTTTGACCACGGTGGGCTGCTGGCGCTGGCCGCGCTCCGGCAGGCGGCCAACGATTGCCGTCATCACGTCGTTAAGGGTTACCAGGCCTTGCAGCCCTCCGAACT
>JBGSSC010000092.1:0-3441 GCA_041737265.1 Terrimicrobiaceae bacterium
GCCACTTGCGGCAGGCCATGATGATCCCAGGCACAATCGGTGTGTAGGCCTCGCCCTGAAGCGACTCTCCCACCCGACAAGATCCGACGTTGCGAGTGCTGCGAACCTGCGGCCCGCCATTTTGCGGCGTGCCGGCCGGACGGTAGCCGAGTTCCTTTCGGATTAGTTGGATGCGCCTTTTGCTCTCCTCGCTGATCGATGGATGATCGCGCAGTGCAAGCGAGACGGCCGAGATCGAGAGGTTCGCCCGCTCGGCAATGTCCTGCAATCGAACTTTGGTCTTTTTCTTCACCTGTCCCGTCTTCTTACTCAAAATTTTGAGAAACGCATCCTCTTTCTTCAAAGTTTGAGTTTCGGAATTTTGCTTGTGTGTGCAACGAATTGCCGGAATCTCGGGGCATGGGTTCTTTGGAACACCCCTACTCCGGATGTAATCAGGCTTCCTGGCTGCGCGGCAACCTGCACGCTCACACCACCCGCAGCGATGGGCAGACCGACCCGCAGGATGTGATCGATGACTACGCCCGCCGCGGCTACGACTTTCTGATGCTCTCCGACCACGATCTTTGGACCTCTGCCGCCGATCTGGCCGGCCTGCAGGACCGAGGGATGGTGTTGATCCCGGGAAATGAGATTACAGCGGGCGGCCCCCACATCCTTCACGTCAATGCCGGCTGCCGGGTGGATCCTCATGCGAGGCGCCAGGAGGCCTTGAACGCCATCGGGGCGGACCCGGATTCCGTCGCGATCGTCTGCCACCCCAACTGGCTTTTTTCGTGTCCCGTCGCTTCGCCCTCCCGCGCACCGATGCACGTACATACCACTTTCGACCAGCTCAGCGAATGGGTTGGCTACACCGGTTTGGAGATCTTCAACGGAGTCGTCGCCCGGCTTGATGGCAACCACTGCGCAACGGATGTCTGGGACCTGCTGCTTGCCAGAGGAAGGCGCGTCTGGGGCTTTGCCAACGATGACAGCCATCGTTCCGGGGGAAGCTCCGCAGTAACCCACAAGGTGGATCATACTCCGCTTATGCGCTCGGACATGGCTCTCGGCTGGAACGTGGTTCACGCCGGGCGATCCCTGCCCTCCATTATGGATGCGTTGCGTCTCGGACGCTTCTACGCCTCAACCGGCGTCGAAATTTCCCGCATCGACGTCGATGGGATGACGGTTCGCATTGAAACGACAAACGCCGACCGCATCGTCGCCTACCGCGAGACCGGACGGCGCTTTGTTCAGGTGGATACTTCCGTTCTCGAGGTCGAGGTGCCCCCCGATGCCCGATACGTGCGCTTCGAGGCCTTCGGCCGCCACGAAAGCCGCGCCTGGACCCAGCCGTTTTTTGTGGAGGGAAACGTTTCATCGTTTCCCAAAAATTAGGGCGACGACAACGCGTCGCCCTCCAAGAAACGGATTGTTCCACCCAGTATCTTCGATCTATGGTTCTCCCCATGGACGAAATCGGACGGAAGCATCCCGCCCGCCAACGTGTCTTCAACCCGGGTAACTTGTCCCCCATCGTTTTTCTCACCGTTTGCACCGCACAGCGGAAGCCGATCCTCACCTCGCCCGACGTTCACGCTCTGCTCGTCAACGCATGGAAACTAGCCAGCCTGTGGTCGGTCGGACGCTATGTCATTTTGCCCGACCACGTGCATTTGTTTTGCTCCCCGGCAACCCAAGAAATTGTCTCTATCAAGAAGTGGGTCCAGTTCTGGAAAGCTCTCGTCTCACGCAATTGGCCACGCCCGCACGAACAACCCATCTGGCTGGTGGACGCCTGGGATACCCAACTCCGCCGCGAGGACAATTACTCCGCCAAGTGGCATTACGTCTCGCACAACCCCGTTCGCCATGGCCTCACAGATCAGGCCGAGAACTGGCCGTTCCAAGGCGAGCTGAACATCCTTCCCTGGCATGACCAATAACTGGAGGGAAACGTTGCATCCGCCGTGGAGGGAAACGCTTCGTCGTTTCCCATTAATATGGGCGACGACAAAGCGTCGCCCTCCAGTATGACCAAACCCAGCGCAATCATCTTCGACATGGACGAAACCCTTGTGGATACCGCCGCACTGTGGCGACGGGCCGAGTCCGGGCTGCTGGAATCCCTCGGACACACTTGGACTGCCACCCGTGCCGCGAGGTACAAGGGCCGCAACGTGGCAGATGTCGCGGCGTTCATCCATGCCGATGTCGGGGCGGATGGCCCGGTTGAGGAGTGGCAGCGTTTTTTCCGGGAGGCCCTTTTTCGGGCCTTCGAGGAGGGGCCGATTGTTCCCATGCCAGGAGCTGCCGCCTGCGTCCGCCGCCTCGGAGAAATCGCTCCGCTCGCTGTCGCCTCAGGAAGTCCCCTGCCTCTCATCGAGCTGGCCATGAATCGGCTCGCACTGCGGGATGCCTTCCGGGTCCTGATCAGCAGCGAAGCCGTCCCACGCGGAAAACCCCACCCTGATGTCTTTCTTGCGGCCGCCCAAGAGCTCCGGGTTCCGCCGGAAACCTGCCTCGTCATCGAGGACAGCCTCGCCGGAGCCCGGGCCGCACAATCGGCGGGAATGGCATGCTTTGTTGTGCCATCGGTCCAGGCACCGGAATTGCCCGGAGTTGCAACCCGGGTTTTTGCATCGCTGGACGAAATTCTGGAGGGTGACGCTTCGCTTTGATTGTGGGAAGAACGATTCCAAGGGTTTATGAGTCCCAGGAACTCAAAAATTTGAGTAAAAGTTTCAAATTTTGAATTGACTCTTCTGTTGATACCCGCCACACTTGCCGCATGAAGAGGTATTTCACAGCAGTCTTTTTGGCGGGTTTCCTTTCAACAACCGGCCGCATTTTAATCTGCGCGTTTCTGATGCTGCTTCTGGTTTCCACTGCCGGTGCTGTCGACATCAATCGGAATCTCACCGTCACGAACCTCCAGAACGGCACAGCATGGACAGGCGGTGTCGTGCCTGGATCAGGGGATGTTGCGGTGTGGACGACCGGATCGAGGACCGGGGGTGCAACCAATAACCAGTTGAACACGGATACTGAATGGCAGGGAGTAAAGCTGGTGACCCCTGGTGGTCTTATAACCATTAATGGTGTGGGAAATCTGACGTTGGGATCTTCCGGTATCGACTTGTCTGCTTCGAACAGCAATTTGACGTTCACTCTCCCGTCCGTGATCCTTGCTGCAAATCAGACGTGGAGTTCCAACGCAACCGGACAGCTAACGATGACAAGCAATGTAACCATCGGCGACGGACCACGTACTCTCAGTTTCGCCAATCCTGATGCACCCAGCACTTCCAACAAAATCGTTGTAAATCGGATTTTCGGCGGGTCAGGTTCTTCACTGACATTCCTGAACGCCAATGCCGGGACCTCTCCGCAAGTTTGGGTTCAGATGGCGGCTGCTGCGAATTCAGGAGTTCAAATGGACCTCACAATTGGTGA
>JBGSSC010000109.1:0-5386 GCA_041737265.1 Terrimicrobiaceae bacterium
ACCACTTCGCTGACTTCTATACCGACGATCACCAAGCTCTCGTCGATCACCTCTGCTCTGCACTTCTCACACTCATGAACGATCCCGAAAAAATCGCTTCCTGCTGCGCTTTTCGGAAATGATTTTCAAGAAGTGCTCTAAAGGACTTTTCACAGCAAAAAGTCTTCAGCGAGACACTGGGTGTTGAGGCTGAAAACAAGGGAGGGCGGAATTTTAAAACGTGTCTTGTGCGGTCTGGGGCAGTGCCTCGCCAGGCGTTGTTGCAAATCCCTTCTCCCCGGTTACGGTTGCAGGGTGAATTTGCCCGTTTTGTTCGCCCTGCTCACAGCCTCCAGCTTCCCCTTCTTCGGGGCAGGCAGCAAGGAGCCGCATATCAGTGTCCGGATCCATGCCGAGGGCCTGGAACGGGAAGGGCCGTCCTTTGTTGCTCCCATCGATCTGAGCTTCCCGGAGAAGCGCGTCTTCATAAAAAAGGTGGCGATTGTGAACGAGAAGGATATCGCGGCTATTCTTCCATTCAGCTCGGCGGACGGCTCACTGGGTTGCATCTTCCGCCTTGACCGCAGCGGCACGGAGAGGGTGGTGGAGCACACAACTTCAGCCCGCGACACGATTGTTGTTGCATTGATCAACGGGAGAGTTGCCGCCGCGATGAAGGTCGACAAGCGCATCACCGATGGGATCGTAACTGTGCCACAAGGATTTACTCCCGACGAAATTCTATCCCTCCAGGCGATGCACCCGACCATGGGCAAGGAAAAGGAGTTCGAGTCCCAAAAGAAAGAGGCGCGTGCCTCGCTTGCCAGAGCCGCGAAACGGCAGGCCCAGGAGGCAAAGGAAAAAGCCGCTGCCGCCAAAAAGAAGGCAAAGGCAACTCCTTCCGAATGACTCTGCCTGTCCTGCTGGCTGCGGCTCTGCTTGCCGACGGGGAGCCCCTGATTGATTTTCCCACAGAAAATCGCGCGCTCCTCGAAGGGAAACCTGAATCTTTTTTCATGTATGTGAACCGGGATTTCGAAGGTCAGCTCAGCCAACCGTGGGAAGGAGGGAGTTTCGGCTTTGTTCGCGGCCCAAAGAGGGAGCGCGGACAAATCCATTTCCGAACTCTGCATGAAGGCATCGACATCCGCCCCGTGAGGCGCGATGCAAGCGGCGAACCGCTCGATCCCGTGGTCGCCGCGGCCTCCGGGACGGTCGTCCACGTCAACCCGCTTCCCGGAGCCTCAAACTATGGGCGCTACGTGGTGCTCGAACACGTTTGGAACAAATCCCCCTTCTTTACGCTCTATGCCCACCTTGGTGCCATTGATGTGAAGGTTGGCCAGCGCCTCCAACAGGGAGAGAGAATCGCGCGGATGGGATATACGGGTGTTGGTATCGACAGGGAACGCGCCCACCTGCACTTCGAGGTCTGCATCATGCTCAACGACCGTTACGAGGATTGGCACACTGCGGTTTTTCCGGGTCAGCCAAACAGGCATGGCATCTACAACGGGCTCAACCTGCTCGGGTTCGATCCCACCAGACTTCTCCTGGAAGCGGCTGCCAATCCGCAAATCGACATCACCGAATACCTCCGTGCGGGCGAGCCGTGGTTCCGGATTGCGGTTCCTGCAAGCCCGGGGATGTTTGTGCTGCAGGCGTATCCGTGGCTAAACGAAAGCGGGTCCAACCCGCCGGGGTGGGCGATCGCATTCTCCCGGCACGGAGTGCCGCTTGCGGCAGAACCCCTCGGGAAAAGCCCCGGAGAACCAACTCTTCTTTGGGTAAAAAAAGGCGGCGCCAGCCACGCCACCCTGACCCGGGGACTCATCGAAGGAGAGGCAGAAACTCCGCGCATCTCGGATTCCGGAAAGCGCTTCCTGGCCCTGTTGGCCGGCGTTGCTCCGGGGAGTCCGCCGGTGGGTGCCTCAACGGCGGAATGAGGTCCACCAGCAATCCGGTGGCCATGAGCCTCGCACGCGCATTTGACAGCATGCCCCAAAGCCGCTTGTATCGCAGGCCATGAGGAAAATCCTCACATCCCTTTTACTCGCCGCCGGCCTGGCAGGCTGCGCCTCCACGCAGCCTATCGCCACCAAACTGGTCAAGGCCGATATTCTCCCGCTCTCACTCGACGACACATTCCAGTTCCGGAAACAGAAACTCGCGTACATGGGACCTGAGCCTATCCCCGCGACGACGAGCGAGCCGTTCACCTTCGAGACGAGAAGGATGCGATGGGGGGCCATTGATAATGCCGACATCATCGAACGTTATGGCAATTATTTCTCCTTCTTCTGGAGGACGTCGCAGGAAGCGGACGTCACGGTGCGCTTGGAATACCGCCAGGCAGCTCTCGGCAATTATGTTATGGCCCAGGAAATCTTTTATCCCCAGGCAAGAGGGTCCTTCCGCTCCGACTTTCGTGTAACCGGCGATGATTTTTCAGAGTTCGGCCGGGTGACTGCCTGGAGGGCCCTGCTTGTGGTGGATGGCCGCATCGTTGCTCTTTCTCAGTCCTTTATTTGGAGATGATCCCAAGGCCTGCATTTGACAGTGCGGGCGGGAACGGGCTACCGTGCCCCAAAGAGTGAATGTGAATGCTTCGGTCTCAGTAGGGACTTTCAACAGAACGGTGTGTGTAAGGGTGGACGGCCGCGGATCCTTCCAAAATAGCGTCGGGCTCAAAGAATTTGTCAAAAAAATGATCCTGCGGGGTTACCGGGACTTCCTTGTTGATCTGAAAACCTGCGAGCTCATGGATTCCACCTTCATGGGCACCCTCGCCGGGACGGCCTTGCGGCTCAAAGAAATCGGTCAGGGGGGACTCAAAGTCGTGAACGCGAATGCCCGGAACCGCGACCTGCTCGGAGGACTGGGCCTTGACCAGCTCTTCGAAGTCTCGGGCACCGAAAAGCCGGTTACCCTCCCCGAGCAGATGGTCGAAGTCGGTGAACCCGGCGATGGCAACCACAAACTTGCAGCCCTCGAGGCACATGAAGCACTCGTTGCCAGCGACCCCGCCAATGCGGTAAAGTTCAGCGACGTGATCGAATTCCTGAAACAGGACCTGGGAGAGGACAGGGCGGACGTTTCGGAAAGCTGACAGAGAGCTTCCGGGTCCGGCCCTCCCCTTATGTGGACTTACCTCTACTTCGCGCTCTTCGCAGGGACATTTATCGCCCTCCTCGTCGTCATCAACGTCTTCACAAAAAGGCTCAGCGAGCTGGAGAAACAACGCGCCGAGCTTCAACTCGAGGAAGACCGCGTCTTTGACTTCCTCCACGGGCTGGGTGAGGCCTTCTCGGAAGGGGTCCGCTCGACCGAACTTCACCGGCTTATTGTGGAAGGTGCTGCCCGGATTCTGGATGCGCACGGAGGCGCCCTGTATCTGACATCGAAGTCGGGAGACGCACTGATCCCGGCCTTCTTCTCGAAGGGATGTCCTCCACTCGTTTCCGTGCCACGGCATATTCTCGAACAAGCCGCAACCACGCAGGTCGCAATGGACAGCTACCTCAAGCTCACGATGATTCGCAGGGGCGAGGGGCCGATCGGTCAGGTGTGGGCGGCCGGAAAACCGAGAATTTTCGACCAGGCGGAACTCCTCTCCTGCGGTCTCAGCGAGATGCCTTCCATGGCCCACTCGGTTTTGGCGGCACCCCTGGTTTATCGCAGAAAAAGCCTCGGCATCATCGCTCTTGCCAACGGTGCGATGAGCACACCCTTCGGTGCGGAAGATTCGAAGGTTTTTCAAACGATCACCGAGCAGGCGGCATTCACCGTCTACACCGAAGCCATTTATCTCGAAGCCAGCGAGAAGAAGCGCCTCGACCATGACCTTGAAATCGCCAGGGAGATCCAGTCAATCCTCCTGCCATCGATGCCGCCCGATTTCCCCGGCTACGAGCTCAGCGGCGTGAACATTCCCGCCCGTCAGGTGAGCGGCGATTACTTCGACTACCTTCGCGTCGACGAAAAACGCCTCGGTGTGGCGATTGCCGATGTCTCCGGCAAGGGCGTGCCTGCCTCGTTGATCATGGCCATGTGCCGCAGCGCCCTTCGAAGCGAGGCGGCAGGCAGAGAGAGTGCTGCCGAAGTGCTCCGCCGGGTTAATGCCCAGCTCTATCCCGATATCAAGGAGGATATGTTTATCAGCATGGCCTACATGATCCTCGACGCGGAAAGCGGGAAGGCAATCCTCGCACGGGCCGGACACGATGCCCCGCTCTTCTGCCATGCCGACGACCGCCGGGTGGAAAAAATCGCACCCCGTGGGCTGGCGCTAGGAATTGACAGCGGGGATGTTTTCAATAGGGTGATCGAGGATCACGAAATTGTGTTCACACCGGGAGACTGCCTCCTTCTGTATACCGACGGCACGACCGAAGCGGTGGATGAGGAAGGCCTCGAGTTCGGTATGGACCGGGTGGTGCAGGGCCTTCAATCCGGCTCGCTCCACGGAGCACGCGATATCGTATCCCGCCTGACCGACGACCTTCGCAATTTCGTGGGCAACTTCCCGAAATACGACGATGTGACCATGATAGCCATTCGCAGAAAATAATGACCAAAGAGACTCAGAACCCCGAAAGTAACGGACAACCCGCCGAAGCGATAGACGCTGACGGGACAGAGCCTGTTTCCGAAGCCCCCGGGACAGTGCTCGCGGATGCCGTCGCGGAGGCGGAAAAATACAAAGACCTTGCACTCCGCGCAATGGCCGACCTGGACAATTTCCGCAAGCGCTCCTCGCGCGAAAAGGAGGAATCGATCCGATACGCGAATATGTCCCTCGTGGAACGATTGCTTCCCGTGCTGGACAGTTTTGACCTGGGCTTGGACGCGGCCCGTTCGGCGAAGGGGGCTGAGGCAGTGGTCTCGGGGTTTGAGATGGTGCGCCGCCGGTTGAGTGATTTCCTCAAAGATGCAGGTGTTGAGACCGTCGACGCTTCGGGCCAGGTCTTCAACCCGAATCTCCACGAGGCCATGGGCAGCGAACCGTCGGTCGAAGTCCCCGAAGGCACGGTAATCAAACAGCTTCGCTGCGGCTACAAGCTCAAAGACCGCCTGATTCGGGCCGCCGGAGTTGTGGTTTCCAAAGGCCCGCCTGCCGGACCATGACCACCAAGCGGGACCCCTACGAACTCCTGGGGGTGGGACGGGAGGCTGGTGCGGACGAAATCAAACGCGCGTATCGCAAACTCGCGGTGAAGCTTCACCCGGACAAAAACCCCGGGGACGGCGAGGCCGAGGAGCGATTCAAGGAACTGGGCGAGGCCTACGAGATCCTGATGGATCCGGACAAGCGAGCGGCCTACGATCGCTACGGCCATGCTGCGTTCCGGCAGGGCGGAAGCTCCGCCGCCGGTGGAGGTTTTCATGATCCGTTCGATCTGTTCCG
>JBGSSC010000112.1:0-2769 GCA_041737265.1 Terrimicrobiaceae bacterium
AGGGCCGAAAAGTTCCTATTTCAAAAATCCCCAATGCCCCAAGAAAACCCGTGTCAATCCCGTGCGTCATCAATCATGTCCCCGGAGGTAAGGCCGCAATCGAGGCGTAAAGGCGAACGTGCTGTTCTTCGACCGCAAGCCTGCCCAGGAAAAGCCCCACACGACGAAACTCTGGATCTACGACCTGCGGACGAACCTGCACTTCACCCTCAAGGAAAACACCCTCAAGAGCAGCGACCTTGACGATTTCGTAAACTGTTACTTCGGTAGGGCGTGCTCGCGGAGCGCGCCGAAATCAAAGACGGACGGCCCGGCGGTCCATCCCTACCAGGGACGCCAAAACCGCAAGGAGAGCGAGCGGTTCAAATCCTTCACCTACGAAGAACTGACAAAGCGCGACAAGGTGAACCTCGACATCTTCTGGCTCAAAGATGACGCGCTGGAAGAATCCGCCAACCTACCGGCCCCCGAACTCATCGCCGCCGACATCACGGCAGATCTGGAGGCGGCCCTGGAACAATTTGCAACGATCGCTGAGGATTTGAAATAACTATGGACAACACAGAAACGACCCTACCCGGCATCGACGCCCTCAATACGGGCTACGGCGATTTTGAAATGAGTTTTAACCCGGACAAACCGGACGAGGTCCAGAAGGCCAAAGAGACAATCACAGACATGCTCAAGCGCGGGTATGCAATCTTCATCCGCCAGGGTGAGGAGACCTACCGTGTTCGCAAATTTGACCCTGACCGCAACGTCTATATCATCGGAAGCACCCCGGCCGAGGAGATTCCTATTGCGGACACCCGGGCCATTGCGGTTGGCCGTTCGGCGGGCGGCTGATTATGGGCACCGTGGCAAGCCAGGAGATCGGTCACAAGGGCCTTCTCACCTTGAGCGAAGCTTCGCGCAGCCTCGCGAAGCAACGATTGGGAGAAAATGACTGGTCAGGATTACCCATTCCCGTCCCTGGGCTGTCATTGGTGCTGGAGCCGCGCTTCAAACATAAGTGTCTGGAGAATTTCCGGTGGAAGGAGTGCTACGACGAAAACGGAGTGCGCGAGGAAATTCCTGACGAACCACCGGAGGAGCCAACTCAGTTCCGATGGGTCAATTCGTGGTGGAACGCCAGGTATCAGGGCTACATAAAAGTTGCACACAACCCGGAGGGACGGGCGCGGGTTGCCTTCACTCCAGTTGACCGGCTGGCTCTGACTATCAGAACCCTGGAAGCCGCTGATGTCTGGCCTCTTGAGGCTGAGCAGAAAGCGCTACAAAAGCTTGCGACCCTCATTTCCCGGCCTTTGTTCGAGCTCTATTGCCTAACCGGACATTTTACAGAAGACAGCAAGCGCAGCCATCTCACCTACCTCTTTCGAAAAGGGAAGCCCACGGTTGCCATCCATCAGGATGAGCAGGGCGGGTATCCGTTGTGCGCGCTTTGCCTGCATCCCATAGGTTATTACGGGGACACCTGGGCCGGCGTGATGTGTCCGACCGACGAAGTGATCGCGCACCTCCTGATGATGCGAGGTTCGGAAGAGAAATTTTGGGCAAACGCGAATCAGCACCCGGTTAACCACCCCAATGCGGGTGTCTGACCTGAGTGGGTTTCTGAAGGAAAAGCGAGGCACCGCCTCGCTCATGTGACGGAAATGTGACTTGCCCCTTTTTCCTGCTGCCTGCTGTATGGGCGGATGCGCCATTTATTCGTTTCTTTCATCATGTTCTCGCTCTTGCTCTCGCCGCTCCACGCGGCGAGCGTGATTTTCATTCACCCCGACGGCGCGGGGGTGGCGGCTTGGCAGGCGGGGCGGTTCCTCTTTGCGGGGCCCGACGGAAACCTGAACTGGGACAAGCTCCCCCATGTGGGAATCTATCGCGGCCATATGGTAGATTGCCTCACATCCTCTTCCAATGGCGGAGCAACCGCCCATGCCTATGGGATCAAGGCGGCGGTTGCGGGGTTTGGGTCGGACGGCGTCAAGGCCGGACGTCCCACGGCTGCTTCGGGCAAGGAGATGAGCCTCATGCACGAGGCTCTGGAGGGCGGTTTGCGGACGGCGTTGATCAATTCGGGGAGCATCATTGAACCGGGAACGGCGGCCTTCGTGGCCAGCGTGGCAAAACGCTCGGAGAGCGCAGAGATTGCCGTGCAGGTGATCGAGTCGGGAGTGGATGTGATCCTCTCCGGCGGCGAGCAGTGGTTGTTGCCCGAGGGTGTCGAGGGCCGCCATGGGAAAGGTCTTCGCAAGGACGGCCGCGACCTCATCGCTTTGGCCAAAGAAAAAGGTTACAAGGTTGTATTCAACCGTGAGGAACTCCTTGCCGTGCCTCCCGGAACCAGGAAGCTCCTGGGGGTTTTCGCAGCAGCACACACATTCAACGACATGACACCCGCCGACCTCGAAAAAGCAGGGCTGCCCACCTTTTCGGAAGGTGCGCCCACCATCGCCGAGATGACCGCCAAGACCCTCGAACTCCTCTCCGGCTCGCATTTCTTTGCCGTGATCGAGGAGGAAGGCACGGACAATTTCGGAAACTATAACAACGCCCGCGGCATGTTCGATGCACTCAAGAGGGCGGATGATGCCTTCGGCGTCGTGCTCGATTACATCGCGAAGGAACCGGACACGTTCCTCATCACAGCGGCCGACAGCGTCGCGGGAAACTTTGATGTCATCGGCCTGACCTCCTCGCCGAAGGCGGCAGCGCTGGTCGCCGCCGGCCGCGACGACAATGGCGCCCCCTACGGATTTGACGCCG
>JBGSSC010000238.1:0-10439 GCA_041737265.1 Terrimicrobiaceae bacterium
CACCAGTCCAGGTCCCGGGGGCGGCGTTGGCCGAATGAATCGTGAGCGCGAGGGCGGCGAGGAGGATAGGAATTGTTTTCATGATCATGGCGGGGTTAAAAGCCGGACAAAGCATCCGGGCAGGGGTTTTTTGGAGGAATCCGGGAAGACGAAGGGCGGTCTTGCATCGCATGCGACCGGCTGGCGACGGAGCCCCGGTCGGTCACCGTCGCAGCAATCTCAATTTTGCGATAGGCATGGACTCCATCGCTTTGATTTTGCAATCTCTCGTTCATGAGCATCAGAGCAGCCCGGGCCATCTCTCCGGCGTCCACCCCGACGGTGGTAAGAACGGACATCTCAGAACCGCCCAGACCCATGACACTCAACTCTTCCGGCAACGAACATCCCCGCCGGATCGCTTCCGCCCGAAGGGCCAGAGCAAAAGACTCCTCCGCGATCACGGCCGTCGGACGGGACTCCGGCGGTTGCAAGGGATCCAGCACGCGATCCAGAAGCTGAACCGGGTCCGAACAGCGGACGTCCCATTCACCCGGGCAGATCCCCCGCTCCTTCACAGCCTCGGCAAAAACCACTTCCCGCAGGGCAGCAGTCGCAGGGTCGACTCCGGCGTTCAGCAGCACGATGCGGCTGTGCCCGTTCTGGTGGAGAAACTCAACCGCCCTGACAATTAACTCCCGCTCATCCTCCAAAACCACATCGCCTTCGGATATATGTCTTCCACCGACGGCAATAATGGGAACCTTCGGTCCCAGGTGTTCCCGCAATTCCGGGATGGCTGTTCCCAAAAACACACCGCCCACAGCATCGCCGTGCAAGGAGGAGCGCAGGTCGGATTCGTGAGCCAGCAAGCGCATGGACAGGTTGACGCCTTCCCGGGATACCGCATCAATCAAACCATTTTGTACAAGCAAACCCCGGGATTTCCCGACCAAACGCCCCCAACCATCACCAAGAGCTTCCCCCTCAGAATGCAAGCGGCCCAGATAAAACAGGGTGGCGTCTCCAGCAGCCGAGCGGACAGAGGCCTTGCTGCGATAGCCCAGACGTTGCGCCGTATCGAGAACTTTTTGGCGGGTTTCCGGGCTGACCCGGAGCCCCTTTCGGGGCGCGGAACCCACCGCTCCTTCCGACAAAATCAGCGAAACCAAGGCTTGGGAAACCTTGGCCTCCATCGCGATTTGCTTTTGGGTAATACGCATGTTGCATTTCTTGGTTATATTAATTACCGAAGTTTAGCAAGGAATTTTTTCGCGCTAGCAGGCTGTCGGACTTTCCAGTCCGAGTGGAATGCTGGCTGAAAAGTGTGATCCGCTGTAGCCTTCCAGCGCCAGACAGCCTGCTGAAACGGCACTTCGTGCCGGAAGACCCAGTAAAAATGGTGATTCTTCTTCCGCGAAGCGGAAATTTAGCAGCCTGTCTGGAAGTGGGCCTATTTTTGCAAAAAAACTATCAATGAGAGAAGTCGTTTTCATTTCAAGTCCGACAGGCTGCTAGGGCCACCCCGGTGACAAATTCATCCCGCTACCTCAATACCAGCCAGGCTCCGGGGGGCAATAAAATCTCCTGTGCGCAGATCCCGGAATTCAACAGGAAATCTCAATTTGTCTCGAAAACTCACATTTCGGAAATGCTTCCCGAAGTGGTTTTATTAATAATTCACCCAGGAATCTCGATTCCCAAAAAAATGCGGAGGCTCATACTTGGAGCACGCCCGGAGTATAGAAATCGTTTTTTCCGTCGGCAGTAAGAAGATTCCGGTCGAGAGGATCGAGGGTGCGAAGGTCGGAAACATCGAGCAGAAAGATCTGCGGACGCCTTTGACTGTCTCCAGCCGTAAAAAGAATCCATTTGTTTCCCGGTAAAAGCTGGGGATGGAAGTGCGGCCTCTGACCTGAAGCGCTCACTGGCCAATCGCCAATCAGAGGTTTAAAGACGGCGTGTTCGCCGGGAACCAATTCGTCCAAGTAAACCATGGTATGCCCTTCGAAATGTGATCCGGTTGTTTTCCCCGTCTTCATCTGATCTCTGGACACATTGCACTGTTCCCAAAACCAGAACCGTCCCTCAGGGTCCCATCCGGTATGGGTATAGCCAAAATACTCCGGCAGGCAAAACTCCATCCTCTTCCGGGTGAAAGGATCATACAAGCCCGTGACAGCTCCGGCCGGATGATAAAAAGTCTCATAAGCAAGCCCGCGCCGGGTCGCGAGTTGATGAACCACCACCCCCTTGGCGTCGGGATCGTTTTCCCTGAGGAGAGAATATCCCTCGCCTTCCAAGGAGGCCCACATCATGCCAAGCTTCCCGGGAGGATGATTGACCACCACATGCTCGTTTCCAAAAGGCATCACATGATGGATAGGGGAATCAACCTCGAAAAGAATCCGCTGATCGCCACTGGAGAAATGATAACCGACAACCTTGGCCCCCTGACAAGGTTTGTTATACTCGCTTCCGACCGGTGCATCGATGAAGAAAAACCACTCGCCATCCGGACTCACCGCATTCTGGCCAATCGGCTCCCGATCCGGGGGAAGTTCAAAAAGACAGTCGCTTTTTAGACTTTGCAAATCACTGACAAACAGACGGTTTCCATTAAAATAGAGCACCTCATTGCGCGCCACATTCAAAACACTGCGAAAGTCCATCACCCCGCGAAGGCCCGTTTCCGCCTGCCAGGGGCGCCAGTCGGCACTGGGAGACTGGACCTGGGTGATCGGCTGGCGCTCGCCGGTTTCCAAATCGAGCCGCCAGAGTTGAACCACACCGGCTTCGTAACGGTGATAAACAAGATGCCGGCCATCCTTGCTCAGACTGGGAATGAAATAGTAGAGCGGATAAGAGGCCTCCCCCTCCTCTGTCAGTTGAATCGCCTGTCGTCCTGTTCCCGGGGCCAACAGGCGTTTAAAGCGGTGTGAAATTTTCAACAAACTCCTAGGTCAAAGACGTTCTGGCGCCCTGCTTCCTAAAAACCGACTCCCGTTCCACCAATCGGGGACTCACTTCGATCTTCTTCATCAATCCAGACGTCCCGTCGAGGCGGGCCCGAATCGCCGAGACCACCGCGTTGGCGATCTCTCCAGCCTGCAAGTCAACGGAGGTCAACCGGGGATTGGAAAATTCGGAAGCGGAAACATTATCGATGCCCACCATGCTGAGATCGTCCGGCAGGATAAATCCGGCCTTTCGGAGCTTACTTTGAAGGCACAAGGCCTGCATATCCCCCAAGACCAAGGCCGTGGGTCCGGAAGGGTCGCGCCCGGCCAGACGATCCACAATTTCATCCAAATCTGTCAGATCGATCCACTCTTCAAAAGTGGGCAAATTATGCTCCTTCATGCACGAACGATAGGTCTGGTTACGCTCCTTCACTGCCGTGTCTGTCCGGCCCTGAGAGAGTAACGCAATCCGGTCGTGACCATTTTGGCGAAGGTGATTCATGGCCTGCCTTATGATCTCTTCCTGATTGGGAAGGACCGAGTCGGCCGGAATTCCGGAATGGCGGTTGACCTGTACGGTCGGGTAGCGAGCGGCAATCCACTCCGCCAGAGTGGCATCTTGAGAGTGCCAAATAACCCCCTCAACTCCCCACTCGATCAACCAATGGGTGATTTCTACCGGACGGGTGTAGGGGCGCACGATCATTTCAAAATCGGACGCATAGGCTTTCTCAACCAGGTGATTCTGAATCTCATTGTAAAAATGATCATACGAATCGAGCAGGCTGCCATCGTAGGGGTTCCCCCGGTCAACCGCCGGTCGGATGTACGCCAACAAGCGACGTCCCCGGGATTTCTTCTGACGGCGCCTCAGAGGGTAGAGAAGTTCCCGGGCCGTCTCCAAAATATGCTCCCGGGTTTCTGCGGCCACGGGAGCTGATGTTTCGCTCAAAACCAAAGAAACAAGCGATTGGGAAACCCCGGCTTTGCGGGCAATGTCTTTTTGAGTGGCTTTCTTGGTTTTCATGGCGAAAAACTCTTCCGGTTTCGAAGCTCCATTCAACGATGAAATACAGCCTCTCCCATTAATGATTAATTAATAGTGATATGAATTTTTGCGAGATGTTTTTTGGGTGTTACCCCCCAACCAGAATGGCCAGACGTTGCATTTTTGCGAGTTGCTTTTCATCGGTATCAATCAGGTCCTCCGAGGCGCCGGAGAATCCAGGTTGATGATTCAAGGCCCTGATCGCTTGGCGACCGAAGAAAAGGCTGCCCGCACCGATAATAACAATTTTTGGAGGATTCCTATTTTCAATGTCATGTGGACGGGATTCTACGGTCGCAGAACAGTAACTTTGCTGGTGACAGGGTTGATTTGAATGGTGACGAAGTTGGCAGGTTTGAGGCCATCCGGCTTTGGATCATTTTCCTGATGGAGGGTGAGAAACCAGTTGGCGTCGGGAATGTTGTTGCTGGCTGTGAGAGTGCCGTTCGGGCGAATGGTGAACGATTTATACCGCACATTGGCTGTCGAGAAAGCCCCCACGTTGCTTGTCGGGGTGATCTCCGCTCCCAAACCGGTGGAACTATTTTGCATGAGGGGAGAAACCGCGGCATTTTCGGAAATAATGATCCGATGGGGGAATAACAACAGACGGGATGCAGGGACGGCAATAGTTCCGTCCATGATAAATATTTGCACCCCCCGCCAGAGGGAAGCCCCCCCGGTTGTGGAGTCGAACTCGGGCAGTTTGTACAGACGCACTTCCACAGGAAGATTGCGGGCGACGGCCGTCTGACGCGCCAGAGCGATTTGATCGCCGAGGCGTTGGCCGGCATTCGCAAGCTTTGTCGAGCGGGAAACGCGATTGAGTCCGGCGGTCGCCAGCACCGACAAAATGACAATAATCGCGATCACGACGAGCAGCTCGATAAGCGAAAATGCAGAAGATCGTCCCGTCGAGCCGGAGGGGGCGCATCTCCGAAAAGTGCAAAGCTCCGGTTTGGGAGGGTGAGGCTCCGTCCGAACCGTGATCAAAATCGGCTCGGACGGAGCCTCGCCCTCCCGGCGGTGAAACGGATTGATCTCTGGGGGGGCTGACCACTTAAGTTGCATCGGTAGGGAGGTCAAGGGTTGAATTGAATCTCTCCCACGATGCGGAATTTGTAGAAATCCGGCAGAGCGGTAGCGCCGGTGGGGGGAAGGCTTGCCATGCTCGCGTAGTCCGGCAGGGCGGGATCGCCCGGTGTCACGTAGCGCTCAATCGTGGTGCTGCCCCGATAGGTGGAGAGGACTGTATCCTGCCCTTCCGCCCATGTCGTGGCGTCGCTGTTCGGCTTCTTTTTCAGCACCTCGACGCGGTAGTGGACCGTGTAGGTGTTCGACTTGGTGGTGAGCTTCGGGAAGATGCGGGCGTAGGGCCGCTCCTTGCTGTTGTCTCCGGTGAGCGTATTGGTGGCCCAGAATGTTCCGTCGTTCACACCGTTCCAGGTGGAGCCCGCAGGCACGAGCGGGATGGAGCAAATCTCCGCGGCGGAGCGAAAGAGATCGTTGGCTGCAAAACGGTCCTCGAAGCCTTGCAGAGTCGCGGCGAGATTGAGGGGGGAGCGGCTATTTCTGGCGGTGCCTTCTCCGAGGCCAGCCCCTTTTCGCTTCTGATCGGTGGCCAAACTGCTCCTGATGGCCAGCATCCATTCCGTATGGAGCGCGGCCTGCACAGCCGTGCTACGCTGGATATAGGTGAAAGGAAGGATTTGGTAGTTCATGTTGACGCGGCCAGCCGTGGAAAGGGGTTCACTGATCGCGTAGGGTTCGACCACGGGCATGTTAAAAAGATCAAGCAGGAGGTAATCAGGCGGATCGCCGGCCCCGGGGTGGCCGGCAACGGTGAGAGCTTCAGGCCGGAAGAGAAGGGTCTGCCATGGCCGGTTGGCCAGGACCCCCGTGGGCAGCGATCCCAGAATTCCGGCCGAAGGGACTAGGCGATTCGGCGAGTAAAGTCCGGGACCGAGATAAGCAGTTTGAACTCCAGCGCCCAAGTAGGGAACCTTCGAATCAAAATAGCCGCTTAACTGAACCCCCTCGTCGGCAAACCCGATGAAGGGCCCGTCGGCCGCCTCGCCATAGCCGTTGTCAAAATCTCCGGAGGCGGTGAGCCCTGGCGTGATCATGTCGCCGTTAACCCAAGGATTCCGGTCAAGTTTGGCCGAGAAAGTATTGGTGTCGGGTGGGGAATAATAGCCGTTAGTTAGCATCGTGGACCCTAAATATGTATAGCTTCCAGCCCGGACAAAGCTATGCGCCTTCGTTTGGAAACTCGAGTTGGTGTTGAAATAATTCGGGTGATTGGTGAAATACGCCGCACCGTTGAGCGGATTCGATCCCGCAGCCACCAAACGATAGTCCCCGGAGACGATCTGAACGCTTCGAACCACATCATTCGTCATGATGAGAGTATTCTGGGCATCTTCCGCTCTCGTTAACCTATTGGTCCATGCTTGGTGGCCGTTATAGTCACTTGCGGGGGCAGGAGAGTTAAATCCGGTGGTAGAAGTTACGGGTGTAGGTATTGGCAAACCCACCACATCCGGCAAACGGAGATTGTTGATCGTTTGAATGGTCTGACCTCCGTATGTTGTTTTTATCGTGATATTGCCACCGGTAAAATCGAAAGTTGCTGCGGCGTTGGTGGGAAACGCCGGGGAAGTCGTATTGACGGCATCTCCCAATAAAGTGGAGATGTCTCTACGGCCACCAAATGGTCTTTCGTCTATGTAAGCTGCTTGATTGGTATAAGTCGCAGTGTCCGAGGAAAAAATACTGGTCATGTTCGTGGCACTAGTTCCCCACTGGAATCCCCCTCCCGAGGTCAAGCCGCTGACCTCGACGCTCAAATTCGGCAACTTCGGGTCGATTTTGGGATATCCCTGTGCGGGTATAAAAGATTCCAGGATCAGTCGGGAGCAAAGCAGGGTGTTGGTCGTTCCGGCAACCACCGAGTTGGTGGTATCATACCAAAATATCAGACCGGCCTTGGTCACAGTCGGGAACCGGCCAAATCCGCGCGTACCATTAGTCCCGGCGGTCGGAACGACCAACCCGTTGGGGCTATAGTAATTGGTCGCGACCGCGCCTCTGGAAGTATCCTGGAGGTTGATGGAGCGGATATAGTCGAAGATTTCGGTGGCGATTTGCTCGGATTCCCCGGGGTTCCAGGCGTTGTATTTTCCCAAAATGCCGGAAGCTCCTCCGAAGCCCGGAACGGCCCGCGTGGTCATGCGGCGGAAGTAGCCGAGGAGAGTCTGGTTTCGGGCCAGATTGTAATCGAATGTCGGGTCATAGGCCTTCGACCGTTGGAAGTAGTAAGGGTAGGTTCCCACCGTGCCACAAAACGCGATGAGCCGGTCGTAGGGCGTTTGCTTGCTTGGGTCGGTATTTATATCTAGAGCTAGAGGCCAGATGAGAAGGCGCGGGGTGTTGAAGAGGGTCACATCCGGAGAGCGGCTGGAGGCGGTCAGGAAAAAGCGCCCCTCATCGAGTTGCTGCTGAGTGATCGGGTTCGTGCCGCTCGCGGAGCGGTTGGTGGCAAAGAGCAACTCATCCACATTGGCATAGAGGCGGGCGGCATCGTCCGGCAGCTTGGCGGCCCCCGGATTAAGCACACTTCCCCACCGCGAACCGGCCCCATTATAGTTGATGCGAGGCGCGATATCCATGATCTGGTTGGTGCTAAGGTTTGGGAAGACCGCCGAGAGTGAGATGGTGGCAGGATGCCCGGGAAAGCGCTGATATTCGCCCGACCACGGTTGGCTCACCGCAAGATTCACATCCTGTCGGGAGCCGATGGTCGGGGTGTCCCAGTAATTGGCCGGCATCGTCGTGGAGGGCGTCAAGCTGGTGGAGACAGCCATATTTGTGTAGTTCCAAGGGGCGCCGGAGGCGGTGTTGATGTTGACCTTGCAGGTGTCGTCATCGGTCCAGAAGGCGATGCGACCGACGATGGGGTTGGCGTCGGTGGCGCTGACCGTGACCGAGTTGCCGCTTCCACTGTCCGTGGGCGCAGCGAGGGTGCCATCCTCAAGAACATAGAGCCACGTGACCGGCATGGGCGAGGGTTGAAGCGCAGTGGCATCCGGCGCACCGCTGATGGCGAATCCCTGCACGGTGTTGCTGGCACGGGGATCGAGGATCGGGTAGTTGGTGCGCGCATTTGCTCCGACGCCGGATACGACGGGAGCATTGAGGTCCGTGTAGAGGGCCGGGTTGTTGGTCCATCCGGTGAGGGCTGTGTCGCTTGAGGGGAAGGCATTGGCGACCATTGTGGGAGAGGAGTAGAGTTTATAAATATGAACGAGATTCGTACCCGTGGCGCTGTAGGTGCGGATGGCTCCCGGTTGCGAGGCCCAGGCCAAAGTGGGATCAGCTTTTGTGGCGGTGGAGATTTGAGCCACCACGACGTTGATGGCGTATTCCGCAAGGTTGCGGGAGAGCGTGCTGCCGCGGTAGGCGGAGGAATTTGCCCGGTCGGACTCCACCCGGGAGAGGAGGCTGATCGCGAGCGCGGCAAGCAGAACCAGGCAGCTCAGAACGATGACGAGGGCGGCGCCTTCAAGAGGTTTGGGTTTGTAACGCCGGCGTTTCACGAGAGGATTGGTCATGGGATTTAGGGACTCCAACGGCTGCCGCGCAGTGGCACGGTGGTGGTGAAGATCCGGTAGGGAATTTGTTTTCCGGAAAGCGCCGTCCCTAAGGTTTCGAGGTCATTATCGTACTCGGAAGCCGTGATGAAGAGGTTGGAGAGATTGGAAATGCCCAGCTCGCTTGCGGCGGAATCCGCCGTTGAGGCTGTCCCGGCAAGGCGGTTCGCGGCCGCTTCATCGATGGCCACCATGGTGATATTGACCAAGGGCGGGAGTTGATGCATCTGCGCCGGTTGGGTCCCGCTCTCCCACGGTGTGAGCGAGTCCCATCCGTAGTCGGTGGCGTTGGTCGAGTAGCCGCTGGCCGTGGTGGAGGGCACGCGGACGACAAAGGCGATGATGTTGTCGGCCAGCGGGCGCACCCCGTTCGTGGGAGCAACCCAGCTCGAATTCGTCAGGCGGCCGGTGTTGGGATTGACGATCAGACTCTCGGATGAAGGCAGCCATTGATAAAGGCGGAAGCGGGGTCTTTCTTTCAACTCGGCCAACCCCGGCTTGGTCGGATCATTTCCAAAAGCTACAAAAAAGCCACATGGGTTCAGGCTCCCCGGTGGATTGGCCGCAGTCGTGTTGGTAAAATATCCAAGCGGCGCTTGAAAAAACAGGGAATGGCCGACGGGTTCGAGCGAGCTCAGCGTCGAAAAATTTGTCTGCGTGCTCAGGAAATGCAGATCGGATTGGCGACCGTAGAGATCGGGAGTAAAGTTGGTGCTTGTTCCCCGGGAATCCCGGTTGGCGTCAAAATAATCCCAGTAAGGATTGAGCGTGGCAATGCCAAGGGTTCGACTGACCGCCTCAAAGCCGGTGCGGGCGCTCTGAAAAGCGTCCAGCTTTGTGGTGGAGGTTTTGATGCCTCCGGCCATCTGGCTGATGACCACGTAAACTAGCCCCACCATCATGGCCAAAATCGCACAGGCAACCAGCAACTCGATCAGGCTGAATCCACAAGCGCGGGGTCTCGCAGGCGAAGCAGAGCGACTTTTAAGCCATTCAAAAACTGGGAATGCCGGGACTTTCACTGCGCGGTATTGACAATGAGTTGACTGTAAACCGTCTTGTTATTGGTATCCGCGAAATGCTGAACGGTAACTTGCAGGATTTGCGCAATGCTGCCATCGGAGGCCAGAATGGATGGTGGCGCTGTAACGAGGGCACTCGCCACAAAAACAGTCTGTGAGTTGCTGGAAGCTTGTTGAACGCCTTCATCATCGAAATAAAAGAGCTGATTATCGAAGGCCGCAGACAGATTCGTGAAAGGGATGCGCATGGCCTCGCCGACCGTCTTCCGGACAAGATTGATCTGAACGGTGTCATCCATGGAATTGCGAAGTGTTTTCATCCCCGACGTGACCAGACCGATAATCGGAATCATCGCAAACGCAAAAATCCCAAGCGCGATCGTGACCTCAATGAGGCTAAAAGCGGTTGTGCGGAGACCTGGTCTCAAAATAACCCCATGGCCAACGGACTCGGAGGCAATTGCATTTTGATAATGCGAAAGCATAATTCTTTATTAATATATTATCAGGGCTTTGGTCAAGATATTTCAGCACCAGACCCAGTAAGTTCCATCCCCCATCGTAAAAATCCAATGTTAACGCGACCTGTTCAATCGGTATAGAGAGCAACCGGTTTTGAGATTCCCCCGGCACCAAAGGAATCATATCCTCGCACGGCAATGACGTTTTCCCTGCCCGGCAGGATAAAGTCCGTCACATCAAAGGCAAAGGACGTCTGCCAGTCATCTGGCATCATCATGCGTCTCGAATGCGCCAGTTTACCGTTGATAAAGAT
>JBGSSC010000250.1:0-9666 GCA_041737265.1 Terrimicrobiaceae bacterium
CCGTGAGGATCTTTCAAGTTTACAATTTTTTCCTTGATGATCAAAAAGACTTTTCCGGCTTGTTCGATTCGGTTGTTTCGAACTTGAATTAGCTCCATCGAGGCATTGCCTCATACCATCCTATTTCATGAAACCCCGGCCACCCGTATGAAAAAGTCCGAAAGCACCACAACCGAACATCACCTCCGCCTGTTGGCGCAGACCGAGCAGAGCCTGAGCTTTCGCGGCGGTGACGTGGGCAGGTGGCAAAAACAGCTGCGCAGCAAGCTGCGGGAGTTGATGGGAACCATCCCGATTGACTCGAAAGCAACCAGGGTCCGGACACTCTGGACCCGGCCCCATCCGCTCGGATCGATCCAGAAAATCCGAATCCGATCGGAAGCCCATTATGATTATCCCGCCTATGTCTGCATTCCAACGTCTGCGAAACCTCCTTTCCGGTTTGTCATCTGCCTGCAAGGCCACTCAACGGGAATGCACAAATCGATTGGGTTGTCCTTGGAGGGTAAACCGGAACAACCCGATGGCGACAGGGACTTTGCCATCGGCTGCATGAGCCGCGGGCTTGCCGCCCTCTGCATCGAACAGCGCGCATTCGGAGAAACAAGCCTGAATGAGGACCACACGCCATCGTGTCAGCTTCCCTCCATGCAGGCGCTTATGCTTGGCAGGACACTGCTGGCCGAGCGGATCCATGATGTGGACAGGGGGATCGACTACCTCGGCTCGAGGGGAGATGTTGCGATGAACAAGATTGCAATCATGGGAAATTCCGGAGGCGGCACCACATCGCTCTTTGCAGCGGCGCTTCTTCCCGGAATCGCCATGGCAATGCCTTCCAGTTCCTTCTGCACATTCCGCGATTCAATAATGGCCATGGGGCACTGCATGTGCAACTACGTGCCCCACCTCTCGAAATATGCGGAGATGGCGGATATCGCCGGGTTGATTGCTCCGCGACCGCTTGTGTTGGTCAATGGCAAGGAAGACACGATTTTCCCGATTCAGGGTGCCCGTCGCGCATTCCGGAGCCTTAAGCAAATTTACCGGGCCTGTGGAGCGGAATCCCGTTGCCACCTTGTCGTCGGTGATGGCGGGCACCGGTTTTACGCCGACAATGCCTGGCCTGTGCTGCTCAGGTATTTGGAATGACCACAGGGACAAGCCGGGACGGACAAGTGCATCTTATCAGTCAGGCATGAACATCCGCGCCTTTCTCTATGACCTTGCCCGCAATCAGGAGGTCCGTCCGGCCTATCTGAAGTCCATGATCGAGCGGCTGGCCGGTCTGGGATTCAACATGCTTGTCATTAATCTCGAGCATCGTTTTCACTTTGTATCGTGTCCCGGCCTGGCCCCGCCGGGATCCCTGACAGCCGCCGGGGCACGAGCGCTGGTTCAACATGGAAAAAAATTCGGGGTCGAGGTGGTCGCGCAGCCGAACTTTATCGGACATTGTGAGGGTTGGAGTGCGCTGGAGCGCTACGCCCATCTCTCGTGCGACCCGTGGCTGCAAACGGGCTGGGGCGGATACGAACAAATCAACTTTACCCTTCCCGAAACCCGGGATCTTGTGACCCTGATGCTCGCGGAGGTTTGTGAGGCATTTCCCGGCAGGTATCTGCATATCGGAGCCGATGAAATCCGGCGCATGGCCTATATCCACCCGACGGAGGAGGCCCGCCGCGAACCCGAATTGCACAACCAGCTCGCGACCCTGCTCTCGATGGCGGGCAAGCATGGAAGGCAACTGCTGATGTGGGGCGACATGTTATTGGCGCACCCCGCCTTGAGGAGTCTCATTCCGAAAGACATGATCGTTTGCGACTGGCACTATGAAGAGCAAGGGTCACGCGAGACCCTGGTCCAATTGCGCGACGAAGGTTTTCCTGTACTTGCCACTCCAGCCGTTTCCACGTGCTACTCGTTTTTAAGCGACCCGATCGAGTCGTTTGGAAACATCCGGCGCATGATCACGGATGCGAAGGAACTTGCATTGGAGGGTTTTCTTCTCACCAGTTGGCATTTCAGCGCCGGCAGTTCTTATGATTTGATCTGGCCGTGGGTTGCCTTCGCAGGTGAGGTTGCTGCCGGCAAACCCCATCGGGGATGGAAACCCTGGCTCTCACATTACTTCAAGAACCGCCATGGCGGCAATGGAACGGACTTTGCCCGCTTGCACGATTTGCTTCACGGGCAGTTGACGTCCCTGATCGGTGGACCGGAACGCCTGAATGTTCATCTCAAGTTGGCCAGGCTTCGGTACGGACTTTTCCGCGGAGCGGAATTCTCATCAGCTCCTGCAAGAATCGCGCCAGTCCCGGAGAGCACCCATCAAACGATCTGGGAACCCTCGCCCTTTCAGGTCTGGCTGACTCTGAGGCCAATCCTGAATGGTTCGCGAAGGCGGAAATTCAGAAAGCTGGCCGGGGATGTGAAAGCGGCTGCCAGCGGGGTCAAACGAGCTGCCGTGAGAAACAAGCAGGAACTGCTGTCATACATCGCTTTGGCACGGGCTTTTGAAATCCTGGTTCTTCGCATCGAACTGATCGAACAAGCCAGAGAGTCCTACCATGAGGCCTCCCTGGCACAACCTGGCGATATCCAAATATTCAAAAGAAAAATTGTGGAGACAATACGCCTCCTGGAAAAAATCCGTCCCGGAATCCGGGAACTCCGCCGGCTGTCGCGCAGGCTGGCCGCTCATACGGGGATCGATATCGAAGAAACCAAGTGGCTCGATATCCATGAAAAGAGTTTGAATGAACACCTTTCGGCCCTGCGATCCATGCCCTTCGCAGGCAATGCACTATTGGAGTTCGGTGAATTTCTCCGCCGCCCGGCCCACATCTCCCAAAGAGTGCCTTGGAGATAGATCAGACGCCTCCCCGGCGCTTTTTTTCCGTGGCATTCATGCCGGAAAACTTCCGGTAGGCACGGCTGAAATCGTTGGGATGCCGGTAGCCCATCATGTATGCGATTTCCTTGATGGAATGCCGGCCCGCTTTGAGCAAATCCTCCGCACGGCTCATGCGCAAGTTCTTGATGTATTGCAGGGGGCTCATTTGAAACTTGGAGTGGAAGAGCCGTTTGAGGGTGTGTTCAGAAACCTGCAGGTATTCGCAAAGATCGCGGACCGGAGTGGCGGATTCCGTACATTGTTCCAAATACGACAAGGCGAGATGAATCCGGACCGTGGAATCGGATTCGCGGGGTCCGAGTGCGCGTGCGATGCCGACATCCATCTCAATGCGAAGGTGTTGAAGCGCGAAACGGGTGAAAGAATCCGAGCGGGCGATTTCCAGCCGGCACTCCCGGTGGATGCGGGTGAGAAGCCTTTGGAGGTCCGGTGGCACCTTAAAAGTCAGGGATTGCCCCTTTTCCGCAATAAGAGTGTCCAGCAGCGGGGGATCCTTCCAGATCCAGCACAATTGAAGGCACCGTGAGGATCCCTTGTCTTCGATGCCGCAGGGACAATCCGGATGCATGATAAGAAGTGTGCCAGCCGGAGCAGATTGTCGACCGGACGAAGTGCGGATGAGTGGCGCTCCTTCCGTAATCAAGAGATAACTCCACCAACCGGTGACCACAGGGGGAAAAAGCGGATTTTTCCCGAACCAGCGGGCTCCCCAGGAGAGGTAATGCAGCGCGACGTCCGCCGAGGCCTCCGCCATCCAGCGGGACCTCCCGAGAGGAGTGAAAAGGGATTTGGAGGACGACCGGCTCAGTGATTTACAAATTGGACTTTCGCCACGGCAATGGCAAATTGATTCGGCACCTGGCAGGATGTCGGGCAGCCAATAGAACTCCTGTCTAAGTCTGACGAGCCGCCAGGGCAGTTCCAAGCTCACGGATGTACCAGCGAACAAAATCTTCCACCTGCTCCTCACTGGGCGAATAGGGTCCGGGTCGGTAGCGGCTGGATTTCACGCCGGCATGATTGTCCGCACTTAGCCTGTTATCCTGTTCCATGGTTGTTTGCCACCAGGCGGAGACATGATCCATTTCAAAATCCCGGCCCTCAACCGCATCTTCCCTCACCAACCAGTCGATTTGAACACGGGTCAGCTCAGGCCCCAGGGGAAGGAATTGTGTAATGTCCCCGTAATCGCCCACAAACTGACAGAGAATGTTGTGGCGGATGAGAAAAGTGAACACTCCGACATCCAAGCGGGGCAAGTCACCCATCAACGGGGCTGCAGGAGTTCCATCCATGGTCTGGGAAATCATGCCGGGACCCAAGGGGTATCGCTCGACCTTGTGCCAGGTGTCGGGCTGGAAAAGAAACCTCCGCGTTTCCAGCCCCAGACTCCGGAATTCCTCCATGCGTCCGTCCACATATTCCCTGCTCGTCGGAGGCATGATCCGGCAAAGCTCGGGATGTCCAACCTGGCAGTGGTCGCACTCCCTCGAGTTTTCGACCAGCAGTTTCCAGTTGCAGGCAACATCATAAGTCACGGACTTGCAGATCCTGGCCTTGTCCAGCCGGTGCGGCCCGGCATGGGCTCGAAAATCATGCTCCACCCGGCTGAAATCGGGAGGGGTGTCGGACAGACAGACAAAAATCAAACCCTCGAGTTCGCGGATATGGGCTTCGCGCAAGCCATATGCGGAGCGGTCAAAATCGGCGCCCATGTATTTGGCCGCGACCAGGATTCCGTCGGTCTGAAAGACCCACTGATGGTAGGGACAGACCAGGCTTTGAGCATGACCGCAGGAGTCGAGGCAAATCCGGGAACCCCGGTGGGTGCAGACATTGAAAAATGCACCCAGCCGCTCATCACGTCCCCTGATAATGATCAGGGACTCATCTCCGATATCATAAGTGAAATAATCCCCCGCACGGGGAACCTTGCTGACATGTCCGGCATACAACCAATGACACATGAAAATATGCTGTATATCCGCTTCATAGACCTCCTGGCTGACGTAGAAGGCCTGTTCCAAAGAGAAGCCCGGCTGTCGGTTCTCCACCAATTTTCTGAGCTGTCCATTCGAAGAGGAAGGATACGGGGGTATGTTTAGCATCCCGCCTTCTAATCACGGCAAACGGCCCGTATCAATCGGAATGGCGTAGCACGGGCCCACAGCGGCCGATCCTGCTACTTCGACGAAATCCCCTGCCCGGCTACGAAAGTGTCATTGAATTTTGCCTGATGCCGGCCTCAGATTCCGATGCAATCATTGCACCTTCTTTTGTGAAATTTTCTCCCGCGATCTGCTGCTGCTTTCTCCATCCCATCACCAAGCATGGCTACCCGCCGTCCGCGGACAATACCGAGAATTATCTCAAGGACATGGCGGCCCTGGGTTTCCAGACCGTTGAAATCGAGGGAATCCGCGATGTCCATTTGCGGGAGGTGATCGCCCGGCGCGACGCAATCCGGAACCAACTGCAAGAGCTCGGTCTTAAAGTCCCCTACTTTTGCGTCATCCTTCCCGGCCTTTCCTCCCCTGACGCGAAAACCCGGGCGGCAAGCCTTGGCCTGTTTGAAGAGGGGTGCCGCGCGGCAGTGCACCTCGGCTCCATCGGTGTTCTCGACAATGCCCCGCTGGCTCCTTTCGAATTGGACGAAAGCCTTCCGATCTCCCGCCATTATGATGAGCGGATGCTTCAGGCAGCACCACTTCCTGCCGGCTTGCTGTGGTCACTGTATTGGAAAGGCCTGGTAGAAACCTATCGCGAAGCATGCGACATCGCCGCCTCGATGGGGCTGACCTACCTCATGCACCCGATCATTGGCACGTTTTGTTCCACCACCGAGGGATTTCTCACCTTTCGAGATGCGGTTGGACGGGACAACCTCCGCTTCAATCTCGACACCGCCAACCAGTTCATGCTCCGGGAAAATCTTTCCCTTGCCGTGCATCGCCTCAAGGGTTTGGTCGATTACATCCACTTTTCCGATAATGGCGGACAGCGGGTCGAACATCTGCCCTTCGGTGACGGAATAATTTCTTGGGAGCCGTTATTCCAAGCCATGAAGGACACCGGATTCAACGGATTGCTGGGAGTTGATCTTGGAGGGGCGGAATCGAAGGTTACCGATCTAGACGCCGCATATGTCGAGGCTGCGCGGTGGCTGGAAGCGAAGTGGCCTCAAAGCGCCCGTTAGGACCTCCCAAAAAAATTCCATCCAATTATGATAAACCCCTCGACACCCGATTGGAGCCATCGCGGCTTCTGGCTGGAGTATCCCTCGTTGCTCGAACCCGCTCCCGGCCCCTGGATGGGCATGCGCATCCACGAACTCTCCACCGTACAAGCCTGGCATCACATTATAGATTGGATGGCGGAACAAGGTGCAGACACCTTGGTGACGGGGTTGCCTGGGTATTTCAAACACCCGACGACCATCGAAAATTCATACCACTACATCCTTGATTGCAAACCGTTCCCGGAAGCAGCGTGTTTCAGCAGCGATTTCCGCAAACAAACAGTGGCAACTGTGCGCACAATTCTGGACTACGCAAAGATCAGAGGCCTGCGCCCGTTTCTTCATCATTATAACAATATCGCTCCTCGTTCCTTGGTCGAGGCCCACCCCACTTTGAGAAAGAAATGGCTGGCCACTCTGGACGTTGCAATGGGGCACGATGAGCCGGAAGCCTATGGAATGCTTGTTGGCAATCTATGTCCCTATGACCCTGTTTACCGTAACTTCATGCACTACTGCATGACAGACCTGTTCCGCGTCGTTCCTGAGTTCGACGGAATTCTTTTCACTCCCGGTGAATATATCTATTGCCGCTGCACGGAATGCACAAACGATCCTTCCCCGGATGCGAAACCTTATCCGCTCACGGGAAAACTCGCCCGACCCGCAAGACCAGAAGCTTCAATGCAGGCAATGAACATGCTCAGCGAAGCCACTCGCGAAGCCCGCCGCACCGGTGCTGCACGCATATGGCACGTTCCTGCTGAAACTGCAAAGCTGGCTCCGAATGACCTGATCTATGTTGTCAAATCAGCAGTCTTCGACTGCCTCGAAGGGGCGGAGGTCGAACCACAATATCTGGAGTGGCTGGGACGTGGATCCGGACTCTGGCTCACACCGGAATCAGACGGTGAAAACGCCG
The DNA here is from genome assembly GCA_041737265.1 of Terrimicrobiaceae bacterium. GTDB lineage: Bacteria > Verrucomicrobiota > Verrucomicrobiia > Chthoniobacterales > Terrimicrobiaceae > JBGSSC01. The sequence continues at coordinate 7,081 of JBGSSC010000250.1, forward strand.
GACGCAAAACTTGGCACGATCCGGAATATTTCCAACAACTGTCCAGGAATCTCAATGCTCTGGAGGGTGTTACCGGCGTGCTTATTCACCGGAATCCATGGTGGGGGATGGCTCAGATGGTACGCCGCTGCCAAACACTTAATCTCTCTACCTCAGCCCATCTACTGCGCCACCCGGAGCGGCTAAAGAGTGAGCATTTGTTGGATGCCCGTCGCAAGATTTTCGGTGCTGCGGAACCACTTGCAAGCGAGGCCCTTCGTGTTCTTGGAGCCTCCGTGTTGAAGATGCCGTGCATCATTTATCAGATCAACGAAGGATATACCTATTCCTTGGCGCAAAGGTTCTCAAGGGATGTGAGCATCGACGACTATTGGGTTGTTTGCGAAGATATGATTCCCCCGGAATGGGCGCGTCAGAAAATTCATTCCCTTCGCGCACTGGGCGATTGGATCGCCACCAATCCTTGGGAGGAAAACTGGATCGAGGATCAAATTCCGCCGGGAGAACGCAATCCCCTCTCTCTTTTTTCCTGGCACGCGGCAGATTCGAAGAAGATGGCTGAAAAGCTGACACGTGAAAAAGATGTCTTTGCAGGAGATCTCGAGGGGGAATACGAGCTTCTTCTCGCGTCGTTGCGGATCACTACTGCAGAGAACCTTGAGATGTATCATTTCGTGATGGCCAAACTTTATTACTTGGCCTGCAAATATTCCAAAAGGCACGGGATTGCCTACCGTCACCATGCGGTCTCCTGCCTCCAGCACTTTAACGAATCGCTTGCAGCCAGCGAACGTCAATGGGAGCTACACCTCGATTTGCCGACCAATACATTTGCGTACAACCTCTACATGCGACCCGATATGCCGGTTTTCGGGGGCTTTTTCTCCCCCTGGTACTGGCCCACTGAACGACGATTTTCCGAAATTGCAAATGTCCGGATCTTGTTTGAGGAGGAACTGGGGCCGCTTTCCGAAGTAGCCATGCCTGTTCGCAACACAGTGCGGGTTCCCCATTCCCACCATACCAGTCTGAAATGGCCGACCGCTCCGATGTACTTTCCATGCTCAATGAATCCATGACAAAACCAACAACACCCAACTGGGCTCACCGCGGCTTCTGGCTGGAATATCCCTCGCTGCTCGAACCCGCACCCGGCCCCTGGATGGGCATGCGGATCCACGAACTTTCCACGGTTGAGGCCTGGCGGCACATCATCGACTGGATGGCGGAGCAGGGGGCGGACACCCTGGTGACAGGTCTGCCCGGGTATTACAAGCACCCGACCACGCTGGAAAACTCCTACCACTACCTGCTCGACTGCAAACCGTTCCCGGAGGCGGCCTGTTTCAGTACGGGTTTCCGCAAGCAGGCGGTGACCACGGTAAGAAGGATCCTCGACTATGCCAAAAGCAGCGGACTCCGCCCGTTTCTCCAGCACTACAATAACATTGCTCCGCGATCCCTCGTCGAAGCCCATCCGGACCTTCGCAGAAAATGGGAGGATTCGCTGGGGGCCACCAAAGGCCATGACGACCCAGAGGTCTACGGCATGCTGGCAGGCAATTTGTGCCCATATGATCCGGTTTACCGTGATTTCATGCACTATTGCATGACCGATCTCTTCCGTGTGGTACCGGAGTTTGACGGCATCCTTTTCACTCCCGGCGAGTACAACTATTGCCGCTGTCCGGACTGCACCTTCGAACCCGCGACGGATGCGGCACCGTACCCGCTCACAGGCCGCGTTGCCCGGCCTGGAAAACCCGAGGCGACGATGGAGGCCATGCTGATTCTTAGCCGCGCCACGAAAGAAGCGGGACGGACCGGGGCCGCTCGCATCTGGAGCATCCCGTCAGAAACTGCGGAGATCGCGCCGAAAGATCTCATCTATGTGGTGAAATCCGCCGTTTTCGACTGCATCGGAGGCGCCGAAGTGGATCCCCAATATCTCGAATGGAGGGGCCGGGGAGCCGGGTTGTGGCTCACTCCGGATAGCGACGGCGAAAACACCGGACGCAAGGTGTGGCACGACCCGGAATACTTCCAGCAACTTTCAAAGAATCTCAATGCTCTGGAAGGTGTGACTGGCATCATCCTTCACCGGAATCCCTGGTGGGGCCTGTCGCAAATGGTCCGCCGTTCCCAGACGCTGAACCTATCCGCGGCCTCCCATGTGCTCCGCCATCCGGAGCGCCTCGAAAGCGGTCAGCTCTTGAAGCACCGGCAGGATATTTACGGCAAAGCGGAACCCCTCGCCAGCGAGGCCCTAAAAGTTCTCGCCGCCTCGGTGCTGAAGATGTCGGGCATCTTCTACATGATCAACGAAGGATATACTTATACCTTCTGGCAGCGGTTCTCGAAAGACGTAAGCATCGACGACTATTGGATCGTCTGCGAAGACATGATCCCGCCCGATTGGGCGCGTCAGAAAATCCATTCCCTACGCGAGTTGGGCGATTGGATTTCCACGCACCCGTGGGAAGACGGCTGGATCGGGAAACAAATCCCCGCCGGAGAGCGCAATCCACTGGAGTTGTTGATAGCCGATGCGGAAGCCGCGGAGAAAATGGCGGTCCGGCTCGCGGA
>JBGSSC010000256.1:0-6381 GCA_041737265.1 Terrimicrobiaceae bacterium
CACCCTGGTGGTATGGGGCTGTCGCATGGATTTCGGCTGCATCCTGGCTCGTCGCAGCGGGCCTTTGCCTCGGTCTGGCCCGCAAACGGTTCAGGGAATTCTTTGACTATGTGCCGGTGATTCCCCGACCGCAGGAACCCGGCGGCCCGCGGCCCGTGCTCAAGCCGCTCGTCATTTCGCCCACCTACAATGAATCGGCCTCGCTGCCCGGCCTGATCGAGCAGGTTCTCTCAGCACGGGAGGACCTCCATGTGCTCGTGATTGATGATGCCTCGCCGGATGGCACGGCTGCAATCGCCCGTAACCACCCCCTCTTCGGAACACGTCTCTTTCTCCTCGAACGCAAAGGAAAACTCGGCCTTGGAAGCGCCTACCGCGAAGGCTTCCGTTGGGCGGCCGGGCATGGATACGATTCCTGTATCGAAATTGATGCCGACCTGTCTCACAACCCGGCTGATGTGCCGCGCCTGCTCAATGCCTTGGATGCCGGGGCGGACGCAGCGATCGGCTCGCGTTATCTCGATGGACTGAGAGTCGTCAATTGGCCGGAACACCGCTTGCTGATCAGTTCCTTTGCGACCCAGTTCGTCCGGTTTTTTACCGGCATGCCCCTGACGGATGCCACCAGCGGCTTCAAGGCCCTTCGCGTTGAGACTCTCAACCGGCTCGATTGGGACAAGATTCGCGCGGAAGGCTACGGATTTCAGGTCGAACTCCACCATGCCCTCTGGCAGGCTGGTGCGCGGCTTGCGGAAGTTCCGATCACGTTCACCGAGCGCCGTGAGGGGCACACGAAAATGACCGCTGGCATTGCCCTTGAAGCCGTCCGGCGGGTGGTCGCGCTTTCCTTGAGCTCAGCCAACAAGCAAAACCCCGGCCAATGAACTGGACAAAATCCCATCCCCGGGAATTGCTGGCAGGCACCGTTGCCGCGCTGATCAGTCTGGCGGTTTATGTTTGGACGGCGGCACCCAACGTCACTCTTCTTGACTCCGGGGAGTTCATTGTTGCGGCCCAGCATTTCGGGGTGCCCCACCCTACCGGTTACCCGCTGTGGACTCTGCTCGCGTGGATTTTCCAACTCCTTCCACTGGGAAATGCGGCATGGGAAATCAACGTTTTCAGCGGCCTTTGCGGAGCCCTGGCTGTCGGCGTGACTGCCGGAATACTCACCAATCTTCTCCGGTGGTTCCTGGAGGATCAGCTCGATGGCCGTCTCCGGACCCTCCCGCCTCTGGTTGGCACAGCCTTCGCCCTCATGCTGGCGTTCAGCGTCTCGATGTGGTCGCAGGCCACGATTGCCGAGGTTTACACTCTCCACGCCCTGTCGGTGGCCGTTTATCTGGCGCTCTTATACGGGTGGGTTCGGCATCCTTCGCATGACCGCCTTATGCTGGCTGCGTTCTTCGTGTTGGCGCTTTCCTTCAGCAACCACCATCTCACGCTCACCCTTGCGCCGCTTCCCTACCTCTTGATCCTCCTTTTACGGCGCAGAGCCCTCGCCGATTGGATTCTCGCCGGAACGGTGACCATCCTGCTCGGATATCTCGCTTTCGCGATCCTGTCCGAAGATCTTGGTGTGCTGCGGACCGCGATCCGGTTCTTTTACGTCGTGGCAGCGGGCTGCCTGGTCTTTGTATGGCACCGACGCCTCCGGATCCGCTGGAAGCTTGTGGCGCTCCTGCCGTTTGCCGTGGGTGCAGGGCTCCTCCCCTATGCCTACATGCCGTTTGCCTCCTCGACGAACCCGCCAATGAATTGGAGTTACGCGCGGGAGGCGCGGGGGTTCTACTATTCCGTCAACCGGTCTCAATATGATGGAAGCCTCGCGGACCAAAGCATCCGGGTACTTGGAAAAATTGTTGGCACGAAGCCGGATGAGCGCCGGGCAATGGCCGCGGCGCAGGAACTCCCGGGGGAAAGCCGTTCCCTGGCAGCCAAACTCTGGATCGGATTCTTTTGGCAACAACTTCTGTTCGCCTTCACTCCATTTGCCGCTATCGGATACTTCGCGTCGATTTTCTTCATCCTGAGGGCCCCGCTTCCCCAAAGAGTGTGGATCTACTGCCTGCACTTCGCATTTGTACTGGCGGCCTTCCTGCAGCCTGTTCTCGACGCTGCACGCATCGACAGCAGCGGGTGGTGGCTCCAGATGCCCTACCATACCTATACCAATCTCATTTATGCCCTGCTCTCCGGTCTCGGCACCGGCCTTCTGATCGCAATGCTGGCCCGGCGCCGGGCGGTCTATTTCTGGCTTGCCCCCGCATTGTTGATTCTCCCAGTCCTCACATACCCCGGCAGCGAGCCCGCGGCTTCGCAGCGCGGGCGCTGGTTCGGATGGCAATATGGCCACGACATGCTGAAGGACCTGCCCAAGGGCAGCGTGATGATCGGGGGAACCGACCCCGGCCGCTTCGTGCCCACCTACATGATCTTTGGAGAGAGCCCGCAGGCACCCCATCACAAAAAGGACCCCGCGTTCGACAGGAGAGACCTCTACATTATCACCCAGAACGCCCTCGGAGAGGAATTTTACATGAAATATCTCCGGGACCACTATGGCGCGGAGCGGCCACAGCCAAAAAACGCATTCGAGAAGTGGCTTGGCCGGGAAACTCTCTATCCGGAAAAGCCGCTCGTGTTTCCTACCCAGGAGCAGGTTCGTGAAATTATCGAGCAGGCGGCCAAACCTTCGGAAGAAACGGGCAGGCCCTTGGAAGAAGACCCGATCCTTCTTTCTTTTTCCTCCATTCTGAAATGGCTCTGGGAAAAAAACCGCGATGCGCATGAGTTTTTCATCGAGGAGAGCTTCCCGCTGAAATGGACGTATGATTACGCAATCCCGCACGGCCTGACCTACCGCCTTGCGAAGGACAAAGTGGCGTCTCTATCACCGGAGGTTGTGGCGGAGGATTTTGCATTCTGGGCTGACTACAAAACGCGGCTTCTGGAAGATCCGGAATTCAAAAAGGACCTCGATGCGCAGCGTTCCTTTTCGAAGTTGAGAATCGCAGGCGCAAACATCTACCGCCACCGGAAGATGAACGCCGAAGCGGAACGGGCCTATCGCGAAGCCCTTGAGCTTTACCCGTCCTCGGTCGAGGCTCTGGTGAACTTGTGTGACATGCTCTGGGACAAGGACCGGCACGAGGAAACCATCGAGCTTCTTGAAAAAGCTTATGAGGGGGATCCGAACAGCATTTCCCTCATCCGGTTGGCCATGGTCGCTGAAAAGCGCAAGGAAATGGCCGGCGAAATCCGGGATCTCCGGAAGCGCCTTGATGAGAATCCCACAAAAGATGATGCCGCCACACTGCTGGGCATCTTCACCTCGCTCGACCAGACAAACAAAGCTGATGAACTGGTCGCGGAATTGCTCGAGAAGAAACCATCGGATTCGGAAATCCTGCGCGTGCTCGCCAACTTCACGGGCCTGAGCGGAATGTCAAACCGCAACGCGGTCGCGTCGAAGTTATTGGCAGCCGCAGCTCCCAAGGACCCTTCGTCGCAACTCATGCTCGCCCGGGCCCTTATCCGCGAGGGGAAGACCAATGAATCCTTCGCGGCCGCACAGCAGGCGATTGAACTCGGCGGAAAAAAATTCCTGGAGGCCCTTCGCTCGGATCCGGAATTTTCGGCAGCTGCAGCTCTTCCTCCATTCAAGGAGTTGTTCCCCGTGCGGAAAGCTCCGGAGTAAAATCCACCTCCAGCCCGGTAATTACATGCCGGATGGTGGAGAAAATTCGAGAAGCAAAATCTCCTCATCTGCCGGCGAAACGTCAATGGTCTCCGATGTGAGGTTCAAATTGGCAAACGGCACCTGGAAATTACCGCATGCGCTCGGGCTAGATGCGGCCATTGTCGCGGCTCTCTGGCAGCTCTCTGTGGGAATCCGAACCGGAGGTCAGATCATGATTTTACCCGCAGGCTGCCTCTTTTTCGGCGTCTGGAGCCTTTACCTTTTGGATCGGCTGTGGGATGTCCGATTGGAATCTGTGCGAGAGGCAGACCCTCAAGGATTTGCCCGCAGGTTCCCATTGGCAGCCGCCTGTCTGGCCGCGGGCTCCGGCGTTTTGGCATTCGTCCTCCTGCTGCAAATGCCCCAGCCGGGGTTGATCATTGCCCTCGGCGTCCTGGTCGCGGCCTACTATGTGGTTTTGGCGGGGATTCCGGGTTTCCGGGATACGGCGATCCGTGCGCCGATTATCGGCTTTCTTTTTGCGGCTGGCGTAGTGCTTGTTCCCGTCGCATTCAAGGGGACGGGAATCGATTCCAGCACTCTTGGCAAGGCACTGCCCCTCTTCGTTTCGCTTGGAGGCATTTTTTCCTCCAACGTGCTTATTTGTCACCAGTCGGGAGGGAGCCGGGTCTTTCCGCGAATCTACCCGGTGGCCTTCGCCTTGCTTGGCGCGGGGATCGGGATGACCTGCGGATATCCGGAGCTCTATTTATCCGGCTTCCTCATGGCCGTACTCGCGCTTCGCTTTCCCTACCGGGCTTCGGACGCCGCCCTTGCGGATTTCCTCCTCATTCCCGGACCCGCGAGCGTCCTGTTTTTACAGCTCTTTGGCTGACAGCAATTGCAGAATTTAGTCACTGCCAATTCTTTCCTTCGCAAAAAGCGCAAGACTTCCGGAAACAAGCAGTGCCTCACACAAAGGAGGGGAAGGAAGCAAAGGGATGTAGAGGATAAAATTATGGAGCCGATGCCGCTATGCATCCATGGAGACCGTGGACCGGTCTTTGTAATGCCTCATTTTGCGCAGCAAAATATTACTAATCCGGCGGCGACGGAGGTTATTTCTCGCTGGCTCCCCTTGCCCACAAGCCCTCCCCTGGCCCCGGCTAGGCCGGATTAGGATTATATATCACCGATCAGGTCGCGGGCGTTGTCGTGGAACAGTCGTTGCACCTCATCCCGTCCAAGTCCGAGTTGGTCGCAGGCGGTTTTGATGGCAAGGATGTCTTCGTACATCATCAAAGTGTAGCGGGCCTCGACGTCGGCCGGCTCGCGTTCCTTGTTAAAATGAAACGGATGGCTGGTGCGGTTCACATAGTTCCGTCCGTGGAACTGGCGTCGGCCGCGCATGAAGAAAATTGGGTTGTCACTGCCGTAGAGGAGGCGGCTGACGCCGAACGTTTCGATGGCCAGGCGTGCGACCTCCGGGTTCAAAACTGCCGAGGTGTCGAAATAGATGCCGGGGTCGTCGGCCAGTTGGTGGAATGCCTCGCGGGCGTGTTCGATGGTGTAGCAGCGTCCCAGGTGGGCGATCACCAATCGCACTCCGGGGTAATCCTGCCGGATTTGACGGACCTCGCGGATATTGTCTGGGTGGCCGAGCCGGCCGGCATGGGGGACGTGGAGTGTAACCCACGCGCGATGCCGGTCCGCCACTTCCAGCTGCCAACGGGGGAGCATGTCGAAGATCGAGCATTCAAGGTAGCGGTCGCGGGAATGGCGGTCGTACCCGATCAGTGTGTAGTAGGGTTTGAGACCAATGACACCGGGTTGGGAAAGGAGCCATTCAATCTGTTCGCCTCGCCACGTCGGGCGCACCACGGCCAGCGATTTGTGGCCGAGCGCAGGAAGGTGTTCCCACAGGTAGGCATTGTTGGCCTCCACGTCCCAACCGGGCGAGGGGGCACCGAAAGCGAGGCATTTGACTTCGCGCCCCGGAAGCACCGTGCGGAAGCAGTGCTGTGCAGTCTCAATGGTCATCATCTCATCGACCTCCATAACCCAGTAGGAGTGTCGCAATTCCTCGCTGACGGTTTCGATGCGGAACGCGGGATCGGCAATATGTATGTGGGCATCGATGATCCGTTGCGGCAGCCAGCTCTCGAAATGTTGCTCCCAAAACCGGCGGTCCACGTCGGTGTAGGTAAAAACGTGATTCAAAGGAATGTCGGTCATATTAGGAGCAGGTTATTGGATGATGCAGGATTCGATCCCGGCCATACGAGCAAAGGAGGTGAGTTCTTCGATGCGGTCTCCGGCCAACAGGGCGAGGTGGTGACTCCCGCCAAGCTGGGAATATTGTTCGAGGAAGGGAGCGACAGGAATGGGCGGCCGCACCCACGCGCGCACCCAGCGCTCGATATCGGGGTGGGTGCCATCGGGCAGGATTTCGACCGGGGCAAGGATTATGCGGAACGATTGATCCGGTCCCGGAGAGAGGTTCGCAAGCACTGCCGGTCCCTCCCGGGGAGCCATGGCCAGCGCGGCGGGATTCCGTGCCGCCGAGAGGGAATAATCTTTTTCGTAGAGCAGGGGCGGCTCGGCGGCCAACTGGGGGTTGAATTCCGCCATGTGCGAAAAAAAGAGCGAATTGCCCGCCCAGTCGGCGCAGAACATTTCCGCGAATGAAACCTGGCCCA
>JBGSSC010000261.1:0-2414 GCA_041737265.1 Terrimicrobiaceae bacterium
GTCTCCGCCGGGCCTACCACGAGCTGGAGGCTTTCCAACTCTCGCCCGAGCACGAGGCCGCAAAGAAAAAGCTGAGACGCAGCCTGCGACCGACAGATCCGGGAGACGAGGAAGGAGTTCCAGAATAGCAGAAAACCCAAGCTTATCCCGTCAAAGCCTCGGAGGTGGACACGCTCAAATCGGGCATGATCATCACCGCTGAGCTTAATGGTGCCACCGGAGAATACGAATGGGAGATCGGCTGGGTAGCCGGACGCATCCCCCACATCGCTCTCCAGGACGGTAACCAGTACGACGTGGTTTCGGCCAACTCTCTTGTCGGATACTCTTGTCTCGGCAACTTCGTTCTTCAGACGGGCTATTTCGATAGCGCAGAAGCATATCCAGTTGACACCCCGGTGACCCCGGACGGAACGACTGGCAGTGTTACAATCACCACGGCAGGCAGCGGCGACCCGATCATCGGGTATGTCACGGCGCCCGTAGAGGACCTCAAAGACGGCGGAGCCACTGGCTATCCCTCGTTGAGCAGCGTCACCGACGGTAACGTCATTGCCTTCCAAACGGCTTGGGTGCCTGCAACCGGCAACTAACCAACAGGAGTAACACACAATGAATACTGACAACGACCCAACGATGGACCTCGAGTCCTACGAGGCCGAGAACAAAGCGATCATTCAGCAGCTGATTGACGCCGAGAACGGGCCCTGTAAGAACGCGTCCACCGCATCGAGCGACATGATCCGCAGGGTGATCCGTGAAAACGGGTTCTCCAGAAAGATCCTGCCGCCCAAGCAGATCAGCAACGCCGATCTTAACCGCCTCCCGAACACGGAGCTCCCGGTTATCATCGAAGACATGGAGGCCGACCAGCCCCCAGCGAAGTCGATCAGCTTCAACGACACACCGGACACTGAATTCTATCGCGGCGATAAATTTATTGTGATCTTTAACAAGATCACGCAGTTGGCTTGGAGGCTGCCGATCCTCTGGTGGCATCACCTCTGCCGCCAAGCGGCGTCCTTCATCTGAGTAGGGGAAGGTGGTTGCTGTCCTGCGGGCCTTGGGTCTCAAGCCCCAACTCCATCAACCCGGTGGTTGCTCGGAACTTTGTCGAGCGAGAGAGGGGACCTTATCGACTGCATGCTTCAGCACAGGGATATCAAGGTGCGTGTATACTTTGTGCGATCTCTTATCCCGATGCCCGGTTAACTTCTGGCGAACTTCCTCGGGCACGCCCGCGTTGGCCATAACCGAGTTAAATGAATGACGCAAACTGTGGAAGGAAAGCTTGTTGCGTCCCCTTCCCGCCTTTCCTGCGGCATCCAGTCGCTTTTCCAAGGCAATCCCCGCGACTCCCATAATTCGCTTGAAGCTCTCGCTCAGTCCGCTCTTTCCCGCCCCGGATTTATCGTGGAGCTCTGGGAAAACGGGTGAATCAACATTGTCTGAGACGGGGAGAGTCAACAGGTGGTCCAAAAGGTCCTGATGAATGGGAATTGCCACGCCCGTCTTGGTCTTCTGCTGCTTATCAATGGTGATCATTGCGTGTGTAAGGTCGACCTGCCGCCATCTCAATTTCGACAAATCACCTAACCGCTGCCCAGTATAGTAACCGGCCAAGATCAACCCCTTCCAATCAGCCGACGGGGCCGCAGCCACGAGTGCTGCAACCTGCTCCGAAGAGAATGTCCCGGCTTCGGTTTCAATCTCCTTCAGGGGTTCCACTGCCGCGCAGGGATTGAGCTGAATGTATCCCAAGCGAACAGCCTTCGCCATGGGGGCAAAAAGAATCTTGGAGACCAGATCGTTGACCGTCGAGGCAGCCCTGCCTTCGGCCTGCATAAGGTCTCGGAAATTTCGGATGTCGGTCGCAGTGACGTTGCCCAATCCGGCGTCAGCTTTTCTTCCCAGATGAACGAGAAACCGATCCACAACCTGCTCATATTTGGCCACGGTTGTGCTTTGGCGGGAGCCTTTCTTATCCTTGAGCCACTCTTGGAGCCAATCTCGCGTCTTGTAGAAGGTGATGGGGTCTTGGCCGGAGTGCTCCATGATCGAGTTGATCACAGTCCGAGCCTGGGCTTCGGTTAGGCGGTGTTCACTCGCCTTTTTTGCTGCATTCTCCCATTCAACCGCCATCTTCATCGCATTGGAACGATTCTTGGACTTTGTTGAACGAGTAGTCCGCGTTCCATTGGAGTCCCGGTAGCAGGCGATCCAAAAAGGACTATCCGGGTGTTTGCGAAGGCTTGCCATATAGTAACAACAATAATAACAACATACACCCGTGTCAATTACGTTTGTTGATGTTGTTTATGAACAACTTACGATTCATCTATGGGCATGTAGGCTTACGAGGGTTCGATTCCCTTCACCCGCTCTCCTGAGAGCGCATCCCGGGTAATCGAACC
>JBGSSC010000262.1:0-6211 GCA_041737265.1 Terrimicrobiaceae bacterium
AGGCGGGAGGGACTCGAAAGGAAAGTTCCCCCCTGTGTCGCGGTCGAGCAGCTTTTGCTGGGTTTCCCGTTGAGGCAGGCCGAGCTCGATCCGCATCAAAAAGCGGTCAAGCTGGGACTCGGGCAGAGCGGCGGTTCCCGCCTGGTCACGGGGATTTTGGGTTCCGACAAAGAGAAAAGGCATTGGCAACGTATGAGTTTCCCCTTCGATAGTCACCTCATGCTCGTCCATCGCCTGCAACACGGCGCTCTGCGTGCGGGGCGATGCACGGTTCAGCTCGTCGCCTAGCACAAGTTGCGCAAAGATTGGACCCGGATGGAAGGTGAAGACTCTGCTCACCGGATCAAAAATCCGGCTGCCAAGAATATCCGAAGGCAGCAGGTCATTCGTAAATTGGACCCGCTTGAAATCCAAACCGAGCAAACGGGCCATCAGCTTGACCAACGTCGTCTTCCCCACCCCGGGCGTGTCCTCAATGAGCAGGTTTCCCCCGGCTACGAAACAGGCCAGCGACAATTCAATCTCCCTCGAGCGGTCGATTAATGCCCGAGCTGCGGATTGCTGAAATTCCTCCAAAAATGGCTGCATAAGCCCCATTCTATACACCGGATTCCATCCGGGCGAAACTCCCGAGCGTCCTTTCTTGCAGGGCGCAAGCGGCGGGAGTAAACAAAACTCATGAGATTTCTCGCCCTTATCCTGTTCTCGCTGCTTGCGGGCCCGGGCAGCCTGCATGCCGACGATGCAATTGCCGCCGCGCAACGAAAACTCAAGACGCTGGGCTACTATCAGGGCGGCATCGACGGCCAGTATGGAAGCCAGACCGCCGCAGCCATCCGGCGATACCAAATCGCGGAGGATCTGCGGGTCACGGGCGAACTCACTCCGCAGACGGCGGAAAGACTAGGTATTGCGCCCCCAAAGGCAGGCAAACCGGTGGCCACCGCCGTGCCCGAATATGTCTCGATCGCCGGCATTTTCAAAGGGGGCCCCTACATCCAAATGCCGACAGAAACACAGATCGAAACCCTTCGCAGCGCGCAAAGGAACCTGAAGCTCCTCGGCTATTACACCGGTCCAGTGGATGGCCGCCCCGGCCCGGCACTGGTCAGTGCGATTAAAGCATGGCAAAAAAGTGCGGGCTTCCGCCAGTCCGGCCGCTTTGATGAGAGCACCCTCAAGGGGCTCGATCTGATGCCTTCTCTGTGAACCCGGCGGCCTCCCGCCTGCTGGAATGCCGCGGCCGTTGGGGGTTTGCCGCGGCCATTCTCGTGCTGTGTCTGGTCCAGCTTTGGGTCGGATGGGAGATCGCCGGCCAGATCAATCACAACCCGGACGAATTCGATCAGGGTGCCTATATCCAGATGGCACAGAGGATGCAGTCCTCATGGTACCCCTGGTACCCCGACGGAACACGAAACCCCATCCTTCCCTGGCTGGCAGCCCGGTTTCATGACCCTTCCGCACCGGACTTTTTGGAAAGGGCCAAGCAATTCAATGTGGTCCTCGGAGCGCTTGGAACGGGAATACTTGGTTGGTTTTTCGGCAGGCGCATGGGGCCGCTTGCTGCCTGGAATGCAACCACCCTTTCCGCTCTGGCAGTCGTTCTTCCGACATCGACCTTTTTTGGTGCGGAGACGCTGTTCTTCGTTCTGTTTCTGCTGCTCTTCGCTTGCGGGATGCGCCTGCTCACCCAAAATCCACCGGGTCTTTACGCGGTTTTCGGAGTGCTCGCCGCATCAGCCTACCTCACGAAACCCTCGGCAACTCCATTCCTTGCCCTGTTTTTTTTCTTCAGTCTGTTGCGCTGGCTGTCCACCCGCCTCCCGCTTCCGGCTTTCTGGAGCGCACCGGAATGGCGTCCGCGCAATCTGCTTGTTGGCGTCGTGATTTTTTCCGCACTCTACGGAGTACTGATCTCTCCAAGGCTCGAATACGCACAGAGGACGTGGGGAAGCGCGTTCTATAGCCTCCCCTCGTTTTGGTTCTGGGCCGACGACTGGGAGAGTTGTGTGAACAAATACACCGATTGCCGCAAGGAAACGATCGCCCGCATGCCCCCTGCTGAGCGCCCGACTCTGCAAGGGTATTTCCTCAGGCATTCGCCTTCGGATGCGGCACTTCGTCTCGCAAACGGTACCGGACTCCGCCTTCGCCAGCTTTTTCACCCCGAGAAACGATGGAGGTTCCCGGCAGAGAAAAGCGGCGACCTCCGCCGGGCCGTTCTGCCAAACCGTGGGTTCTATCTCATCGGAGCTGCGGCCCTTGCTCTGGCCATGGGGGCCTTCGCCTGGAGGGCGGGTGCGCTCTCCGCTCTTGGTCCGGTGGGGTTGCCCCTGCTCCTGTTCGCCGCGACCTTCGCACTCTATGCGCTGGCAACCGGGTGGTATGTCCCGACAGGCCCCGGACACCGGTTCATTCTCACACTCTACCTCCCCACCCTATGGATCTGCGCACAGGGATCCGAACAACTTCGCTCAGTCGCACGTTCCCGGATTGCCGATGGAACTTTTCTCGCTGTTCACGCAGCACTTGCAATCCTCCTTGCCTCCCGCCTTGCCATGCTCGCAACCGGACCCGCATTTGAAAAAATTTCCTACACGTTCTAGCGAGGCACCGCCTCAGACCAAACAAGACATGTTTGAAAATTTCCGCCATACATTGTTTTCAGCATCAACTCCCAGTGCCTCGCTAAAAGACTTTTCGCTGCGAAAAGTCCTATAGATTCCTTGAGGGACAAAGTGGGTAAACAAAGGGAATGCAAAACTTGACTCAAATGCATCATATTTTGAAGTTCAAGGAATCTGGCGAGACACTGGGAATTCGGGCAAGCCATCCACCGGGAGGCTATGGATTTGTATCTGTGAAAATCTGCGTCCATCTGCGGTTACCTCTTCCAGTGGCAGCGCACCGGTATTGACCCCCATGCCGGAGATCCCCCAGGTTGCCCATTTCGGAAATGCATCCAATGTGCCTACGGGATTCTCCTTGTCTCAAACGCCTCGCGCGGGATAAACGCAGTGCCTTGATCGACTTCCATCACATGTGTCCAACGGTGCACAGGCTGCCATGACCGGACGAATCAGCGTACGAGCCAAATTCTTCTTCGAGGGCGAAAAAAAGTTTTTTGTCCGGGGGGTGACGTATGGTCCGTTCGCACCGGACGCTGCAGGAGAATTTTTCGGCACCCCGGAGGGAGCAGTCCGGGATCTCCGGGCGATGCAGGCGGCGGGGATCAACCTGGTCCGGATCTACTACGCACCGCCGAAATGGTTTTTGGATCTCTGCTCCGGGCATGGCCTGCGCGCCCTGGTCTCGATCCCCTGGGCCCAGCATCTGGAATTTTTGCGCGATAAGAAGATCCGGCGCCAGGCGGGTGAAGCAGTGCGAAAGGGCGTGGCGGCCCATGCGGGTCACCCGGCGATTTTCGGTTACCTGGTTGGCAACGAGATCCCGACTACGATGGTGCGGTGGCTGGGTGCCCGTCAGGTCACCGAGTTCGTGGAACATCTTGTCAACGTCGGGCGGGCGGAGGATCCCGGGGCGCTCTTTTCGTATGCGAGCTATCCGCCGACCGAATTCCTCCTGCCGCAGAACACCGACTTCGCCACGTTCAACGTTTATCTTCACCACCGCTCGGACTTCGAGCGCTACCTTGCGCGGCTCCAGAATCTTGCCGACGAAAAACCGCTTCTGCTTGGTGAGTTCGGGATGGACACGATCCGGCACCCCGAGTCCGAGCAGGCGGAGATGATCGAATGGCACGTGGAGAGCGTTGTCTCGGCAGGCCTCGCCGGGACGGTGATTTACGCATGGACGGACGAGTGGTTCCGCGGCGGCCAGGAAATCACCGACTGGGCGTTCGGGCTCGTGCGGCGGGACCGTTCTCCCAAACCGGCATACGAGACAGTCAAACGCCTCTTTGGCGGCGGGGAAAGCATGTGCCGCAGGGTTCCCCTCCCCTCCACTCCCCGCGTATCGGTGATCGTGTGTTCCTACAATGGCGGCAAAACCCTCGATCGCTGTCTGACCTCTCTCAAGGATCTGGATTATCCAAACTATGAGGTGGTTCTTGTGGACGACGGGTCCACTGACGATACGCCGGCCATTGCGGCAAGGCATCCGTGGATCGTCAGCCTGCGCCAGGAAAACAAAGGTCTCAGTTTTGCCCGCAATGCAGGAGCGGCTGCTGCCTCCGGCGAGATTCTTGCCTACACAGACAGCGACTGCATGGCTGACCCCGACTGGCTCTATTACCTCGTTGGAACTCTGCTTAGCGGCGACTATGCGGGCGTCGGAGGGCCGAACATTTCGCCTCCCGCCGAGAACTGGATTCAAGCCTGCGTGGCTGCGGCCCCGGGTGGTCCGAGCCACGTCTTGCTATCGGACGTGGTTGCCGAGCACATCCCGGGCTGCAACATGGCTTTCTACAAGTGGGCCTTCGACAAGATCGGTGGTTTTGATCCGGAATACCGCAAGGCCGGTGACGATGTGGATTTCTGCTGGCGACTGCAGCAGGAAGGCCAGGTGATTGCGTTCAGTCCTGCGGCCATTGTCTGGCACTACCGGAGGTTCACTCTCCAGGCCTTCCGCAAGCAACAGGAAGGGTATGGCGAGGCCGAGTCGTT
Organism: Terrimicrobiaceae bacterium; assembly: GCA_041737265.1. GTDB lineage: Bacteria > Verrucomicrobiota > Verrucomicrobiia > Chthoniobacterales > Terrimicrobiaceae > JBGSSC01. Next base: position 4,629 of record JBGSSC010000262.1, read on the forward strand.
GCTCCGGTTCAAACACCTTGTGTTTTTCGGACCCACCGGCACTGCGAAGTGGAAAGGTCAAATCTACGGCGCACCACGCTTCACCTGGCTCGTCAACCGCCCGATCATTTACCACGGGGTTTTCGGCGAGGGGCTCTTCCAAAGCATCTACCCGACGCCGCAATCGGAGGTGGCGTCCTACGTGAGCAGTGTCGAATGGGTCGTGCTCACCGTCTTCATCCTCGGGCTCTCTGTTCCGCTGCCCGCGTTGCGAATCATCCCCTATCTCATGTTTGGAGCCACTCTCCTGGTGGCACTTTCCTACATGATCCATGCGCGCTTGGAACTGCGGCACGACACCGTGCGGGCGAGGCTTCTGGTAACCTTTCTCGCCTTGGCCCAGCCGCTTGTGCGCGGCTGGTCGCGCTATTTCACCTGGCTGCGTTTCAAGCGAACCCCGCCGGCGGTTATCGCCACCCCGGAAGAAAATTTCATCCCATCACGCGGCAGCATCAGCAACCTCGTCTTTTGGAGTGAAAATGGAAAGGGCCGCGAGAGCCTTCTTCCTGAAATCGTGCAAGCCCTGGAGGACGAGGGCTGGAGCTATTCCCTCGACACGGGATGGAAACGCTGGGACGTGCAGATCTATGGGAGCTTCTGGTGGGGAGTCCGCCTCTTCACCGTCACCGAATACCACGGCGGCCCCAAATGCCTGACCCGCGTCCACCTCTCCACCCGCATGGTCGCGACCACTTTCCTGGTGAACCTTCTCGTCCTCTCCGTGCTTGGCTACCGGCAAATCTCGGATCCCGGCGGCGACCTCTGGCTCTGGATCCCCTACCTGATCGGACTTGCCGTTCTACTCCTCCGCGCCCATCGGCTCAAAAAACGTGCCGCAGAACTTGTGGGAGCCGCCGCCCAGCGATGCGGATTCACCAGAATGGGCGGAAAAAATTAGCAAGCAGCTTGTCGGACTTAAAATCAACTGCATTCTCTGGAATGGAAATCCCGGGAGAAAAGAGGTGGCCCAGCCAGACAAGCTGCTAAGGCTTCCGCTGCGCGTGGAAGTAGGAAGAACACCTTTCCGCCGGGTATCTTTTCCGCCTCCGTTTCTGTGACAATCGGCAACTCGGCCCCGCTCGCCTTCTTCACGTTGTATTGGAATTCCATCGCCGCATAGGTGCTGATGAATTTCTGTTCATCAGGAACAACGAGCACCGCTTTCGGTTCACTTTTTTCCACCAGCGTCAACGCCCATGCGCCTCCGCTTGCCGCCAGCAAGGCTGTGATAAATCCGAGGGTGCACTGAATTGCCGGGAGGGGGGTCATGCGGGAACAACGTTCAACGCCAACGAAAACATTGCGGGAATCCGCCTCAAGAGCTTATTTGTCGTTTCCCGCGCACAGATGATGTTGAACGCCCCGCTCCCGGAAGGGACGGCGCTCCGTCGCCGCCCGTCGATCAGGATTGCTGCTTTTTGGCCGCCGCCTGTCGGGCGCGGATTTCCTTCAGTGCGGCACCCCAGATACTGTTTTCGTGCTGGGCCATGTACTCCTCGGAGTCGCACAGATACTGACCCGTGTGGGCGCTGCGCCAGGCTTCC
>JBGSSC010000265.1:0-4763 GCA_041737265.1 Terrimicrobiaceae bacterium
GACCGATTACTCCGGAGCGCTCACCTTCACCAGCGGCAAGATTGGCGGCACAAATCTCAATGGAAACCTAAACAACCTTTCCATCGGCGCAAACCAGATCATCAGCCCCGGCAACAGCATTGGCGCGGCCAGCAGCGGGAATCAGACGTGGGTGAATCTCGGCAGCTTCGAGTTGGAGTTCAGCACCGACGGGTCCACGGGATCGGCCGGAACCGAGTGGGACCTCCTCACCCTCAGCGGCGGGCTGAATCTCACCGGGATCAATACCACGGACAAATTCGAGATCATCCTCATGACCATGAGCGATGCGACGACCCCCGGCCTACTTGGCACGTGGGATCCGAACGTCAGTCATACCTGGGAAGGATTTGTAACAACGGTCAGCGGAGTCACCGACTTCGACGCCGACAAATTCGCGTTCAACATCGATGGCTTCCAAAATTCGCTCAACGGGGACTTCAGCATCGAGCTCTCAGGCAACAACCTGAACCTGGTTTACACCGCGATCCCCGAGCCCGGCACGTGCATCCTGCTCGGCATTGGCTCGGCCTTCATGCTCTGGAATCTGCGACGGAAGCGGAATTCCTGATAGTTAATTCCTGATTGCTGTGGGATGCAGGTTCATGAGCGTCAAGCTCCGCCGCCGGTCCGGGTCCGTCTAAGACAAATATCCCGCGAACCGTCGAAAAATGCAGCTTGTGCCTGCGCCAGCTCCCTCCTTGGTAGGGCGCGTGTCGCCGCACACCGCCCACTTTTCCGGCTTCAAGCGTGAACGTTTTCGCTCAGACAAGCCCCATTCAGTGAAAACGTTGCGTTTGTATGAACATCCCCCTGTGTGCCAACGAACAAACCCGCCATTCCCATGATCGCGCGTCCTGAGCTCCTGGACTCCAGGTCCCCCGCGGGCTTGGAAATTTATCAACTCACCGGGGATCCGGGCACTCCGGCGTGCCATATCTCAATGGAGGCCCAGGTGTTCACACCCGACTCCCGGTATTTTGTCCTTCATCGCGGAGTCGGCGTCCAGAGTTACGACCACAAAGCCCCCGGGCATGAATTGCTCCTGTGCGAGACGGCAACCGGTGCGATCACCCCATTGCCATCCGAAACCGGGGTCGTTGCTCCGACGGTTTCCCCCGACGGCAGGTTCATCTATTACTTCGTGGACGAAACAACTCCCGGAAAAGGCCGGCTCAGTCTGATCCGGCGAAACCTGGATGGCACCGGACCCGGGGCGCTCTGTGTCCTGGATTCAAAAATACCCGGAACGCGGTTTCGCGCCAGCAAGCCCGGCCATCTCTCGACGATCCGCTCGGACGGCAAGGCTCTCGCGCTGTATTGCTTCCTCGGGGACGGGGTTCATGCGGGCGGGGCCTACGGGCTGTTGATCTTCGATCTGGAGACGGGCGAAGTTGCTTTGGTGTTTCACGGGCGCAGCTTTTGGAACATGCACATCCAATACTGTCGATCCACCGACGAGATCCATAAGCACGATGTCCTGATTCAGGAAAACCATGGCAATTTCATCTGCCCGGAAGGCAGGCCAACCCATCGGGGATGGGGACGGGGTGCCGACATCCATGTCGTGCGTGACGACGGGCAGAATCTGCGCAACCTGCCGTGGGGCAAAGTGGAAGGAGAGTGGTGTTCCGGCCACCAATGCTGGCGGGGGCGCAGCAACTATGCGATCGGCTCGCTTGCCGTTGGCGATGCCGCCGCCATGCGGGAAAAACGCTGCGAACTTCACCTCATGGAATCCCTGCCGGTTCCGCACAGCGGACACGACGGGGCCCGCGCGGCCAATGCGGTGAGAAACCGCCTTACAAGGGAATTCACGCCCCCGCACTTCAACCACTTCGCAACCGACATTTCGGGGGAACGCCTGGTTGCCGACTACCGCACCAGTTGGGACACAGGGATCAAAATGAACGATTCGATTTACCTGATGAACCTCGGCGAGCCGGGAGTGGATCCCGCGTCTAAGATCACTTACCTGTGTTCTTCGGGATCGTCGTGGTTCGAAACGGCCCATGTTCATCCATTCCTCTCACCCGATGGCAAAACGGTGCTCTTCAACTCCGACGAATCCGGCCAAACCCAGGCCTTCCTCATCCGGAATCTGCCTGACGTGAGAAGCAATTCGCAATGAGGGAAGACTTCATGGAGTGGAGTGTTCAATCGGGAGCCGGGGGCTGGAACACAACCTTCGGGGAGTGGCAGGCTGAAGGAGAGGAAATAGCGATTCTCTCGGATTGCCGCATGGAATGTGTGCTGCCCGATGGCGGAGCCTTTCATGTTTCGATCACCCTGGAAGGCATTCGTGGCTCACAGCGAATTGGAATCGAGTTGGATGACCTGTTTTTCCACCTTGGCGCAGAAAGCCACCCGGGCCTCAAGATCGAATTGATGAACCGGGTCATCGCTGCGGCCGGACGGGGGGTCGTTGACCAAAAGATTCCGGGTTGCTTCGTCTGCGAGCGTTCGGATGGCGAGCTCCGCTTGCACGGCCCCGGGGGCGCCAGCCTGGAAGCACCCGACCCGACCCCGCATCTGCCTATCAAGGCCCTGGCACTGCATCTCCCCTGGGGCACCCGGTTCACCGCGCTGAAGCTGAAGGCCGCGGAATTTTTGCCAGCGCCTCCTCCCCTGCCCCACCCGAACAAACTCGACCTCTCCTTTTGCATCGATTTCTTCGATGACCTCCTCTTCAACCCATGGACGAAGGATACCTTTCGCGAGTGCATGGCTTACTTCGGAAACCACGGGTTTCGAAGGATGTACTTTATTGACCACTTCGGGCAAAGCGGAGGCTGGTGGCGTCGTGCGGGACACAATCCCCGCTTCCCGGGGCACCAGGAGTTTATCGATCAGACCTTCCGGAACGTTGGAGATTTTCTTCCTGCGGCTGTCTCTTCCGCGAAGGCCGCAGGACTTGAGGCCTTCGCGGTGCTGAAGCCGTTCGAAGCGGCAATGTTCCACTCGACTCCGGACCGGCCGGAGGCGGACTCCCCGAACAGGGGAATCCGGAGCCTCGGCGGCTGGAATCCTTGGTGTACGGACTTCGCGGCGAATCATCCCGAATTCCGTTTGGAACGCAACATGACCGGCATCCCTGCCGATCTTGCCACAAGAAAAGTCGGTTCCATCATCCTCCGGAAACAGGACGGCCTGCACGGGAACTTCGATGCCTCCCGCCTTTGCGTTTGGACCAGCCGCAACAATGGCACATACACCCTCATCCCCGGCCGGACGCTCCGGATGGAGTATGCGGACGCCTGCCGTGTGAAGATCACCGGAGAGGACCTCGGCGGCCCGTTTTTTGCCCTTACTTACAATGCGGCGGGCGGCCCGCCGGTCTTCGGGAATTTGTTCGACAACCTCGTGGAGATTTTCGACACGGAAGGCACCCGGCTCCCGATCACCTTCTCGACCGTCGTGAATCCACCCGGAACGGATTTTACCAAAACGGGGTTTGTCATGGATGCGGACGCGGTCGGAAAAGAATTTTTCTGGCTCGACCGGGGCCTCCCACTCGGAATCGCCGTCGGGGTGGAACAGTTCCTCCAGGGGGCTCTCTGCCCGGCCTATCCGGAGGTCCGCGCCTGGTGGCTTGAGCAGGTCCATCAATGTCTCGCTTCCGGGGTGGATGGGATCGACTTCCGGGTTTGCGCCCATAGCCGGACTCTCCATTGGGACGCTTATGGATTCAACCAACCCATTGTCGAAGCATTCCAGGCCCGCCATGGGATCAACATCCTGCAGGAGCCCTTTGACCGCAGGGATCTGAGGATTCTCACCGGGGAATTCTATACAGAGTTTCTGCGCGAAGCCCACCGTGTCATCAAAGCGGCAGGGAAATCCATGCACCTCCACCTCGAACTCGGATTCCAGGAAGCCGATCAATCCTCTGATCTCGAAATATATTTCAACTGGAGGGAATGGCTCAAGGAAGGCCTGGCCGATGAGGTCTGCATAAAAAATGTCCGGTGCATGCAAAGCCCGATGGCCCAAAATTTTGCCTCCTTCGCGCGCAAATCCGGAGTCTCAAAGGTGCATTTCAATCCCAGCATGAACATTCTCACCGGACATCCTGCACCGCGGGAGTTCTTTGACTGGGTGGTCCGGGATGCCTTCTCCGGCGGGGCCGATGGTTTTGTTCTCTATGAAACGTGGGCGATCCTTGCCGCCAATTCCGACAGCTCCATCCGGCTAACGCTGCCCTGGGTTGCTGAAACGCTCTCCCAATCGGTGTGAGTCAATTGTTCCCTCCAAATTGCAACTCAGTCAGGATGTCTGAGTCTCAGACGTCCTGACCCCTACCTCGGATTTCTGCATCGCAAGGAATTCGGCTGATCCCCTTTTGCTCTGGAAACCACGGCCATTCAAAGAACAACAGCGGTCAAGACCAATGGGACTTCCTTAACCACGAATAGCGCGAGTTTTCACGAATCGGGAGCGGCTTCGCCGGAGAATTTGGTTCATCCGCAAATTTTGTGCATAGGGCAAGGATAGACAATAAAGTGTGCCGCCTTCCGCCTCCGCAAGGCCTATGGCGGGACGTGTCCTCCTACGCTGAAGCTCCGGCGGACGAGCCGGCGGGATTTTAAACGGAGTTGTAACCACAAATTGGGGCAATAGGTGCCGGGCCAATGGCCCCGGCAAATGCCCGCCGCGCGGGCGCAGGATTTTGGGAAGAGGAGGCAAAGATCACTGCGTGATCTTGGTCCAGCGGGCAGAGTCGGCTCTCCAAGCCAGCTTGGGAG
>JBGSSC010000279.1:0-1592 GCA_041737265.1 Terrimicrobiaceae bacterium
CATCCTTGGCTCCAAATGCCACAAAGACCTCTGTAGGGGCTGCAGACCAGTCGTTGTCTTTCACCGCAAGCGTGGTTTCTCCCTTCTGGGCATCCTCTGCCAGGACGGCCTCCGACCCCTCTACCGGCTGAACAAATTCCGAACGCAGCAAATTTTGGCTTTCGTCGTAGTGGTGCAACCCGAAGAGTACTTCAGTGATTCTCTTCTCCCCGGGAGCGGGCTTGAGATAGGCGCGTAGTCGATAGGAAGCCGCCGGATCGATCTCGATGAAGTCGGACGATACAATCCACCCGCGGTCGGCCGCAACCTTCATCGAATATTCACCGCTGTGCTTGTCCTCCGAACACGGCTCGCCCTTCGGCTCCCAGTTCTCAACGGCCAATGCATCCTCAAAATCTCCCCCGGGCACGAGATTTTGACCGTTCAAGAGTGGGACACACATCGCCTGAACCAGACCAGCGGCCAGGAAAATTGCGGGTGCTTTCCGGGAGAAGAAAATCATGTAATCGTTTTCGTTGATTGTTTTGCGGCTGTAAAGCTCGGAATGAGGAGAGATCCGGTGGCTATTGGGGGATGCGGTAACGGTTCATTTCCCGCTTGTGCAACTCTGCGAGCTCTTGGGATTTGCGGAGGTGCTTTTCCGGGAGGGAGAGCGGGGATGTCAACCGGTGGAACTCATAGATTTGGAGGCCGGAGGTATTTTTCAGTGCCACGGGGAGCAGCGTCTTTCGGTCAACGTAGGCGGTCCGGAGGATGGTGTTTCGCATTGCCTTGAGGATTTTCGGATCGAGATCTTGTTCATCATCTGCACCATGGCGAGTTCCCAAGCCGGGGTCGTCCATTGGGAAATCTTCGGGCACATCGAAGACTCCGCGGGGGCCATCGAACAAAGTTTGCCGGTAAACGTTGCATGGTACACCCCGGAAGATTTCCTCCCCTGCGAAGTTTTTTTGCGAAATCCAGTGAAATCCATGGAACCGGTTCGCTGAGTATGGGAGCCCCAGCATGAGAGCATCCTGAGGGCCGGAGATCTGGGATTCCCCCGTGCGGGGGTGTTCGTGAAAAACCGCGTGTGAGGTGATGTAGATCGTGCGAGGATCGCTGTTGTGGAATGTTTGAACAATTTTGTGGATGCCGTTGGAGTATTCATGCGACTCCCTGCGAAGTTCGCCTTCGCGGACCGAAGCCTCATCCACTTCATCGGGAATCGGCTGGTCGGGATCATCAGGAACCTTACCGGATCTGACAATACGCACTGTCCATGCACTGTTCTCAGGAACCTCCTGAATCAATTTCATCGCCGAATTTTGGGATACTGCTGCCGATAGAGGGAGGACGGCGAAGCACAGAACCAGCCAGACACAGGAAGTTGGTGCTGAAAACTGCGGAAGGGGGAAGTGTTTAAACATGCCTTGGTTGCCTCGCGGCTGCGCTGTCGAGTTTCCCAATAGAGGGTTGCGGTTGAAAGCCTGGCTGTTGCTGCGCATCCTTTGCAGCCGCGCGGGTGTTGGTCTGAAGAAGTGCCTCGCTATTCATAGATGATTTCCGTTCGGATATCGAGGACTTCACCGGTGATGCGGTCCACGGCCAAG
>JBGSSC010000285.1:0-2783 GCA_041737265.1 Terrimicrobiaceae bacterium
GGCGGCATTGAGGTCGCTGCCGGTGGCCGTTACCCCAAGCACACGGCCTCCCGCGGTAAGTGATGCCATCGGAGCGCAGCCCGGCAACGAAGCGGTCCATAATCTGCGTGCGCACATCCTCCCATGCCGCCGCATCGAGAAGGCCGGAAGGTGAAATTGTCCCCATGCCGCCCGTGTTGGGGCCGCCATCGCCGTCGAGGGCACGCTTGTGGTCCTTGGCGTCGGGAAAGAGGCAATAACCCGAACCATCCACCAACGCGTGAAGGGAACACTCGCGGCCTTCCAGAAATTCTTCGATGATCACACGACGGCCGGCCTCTCCAAATGCACCGAGATCCATCGCCCGGTGGATCGCCATCGCCGCTTCCAGCGGGCTGGTTGCAATCACAACTCCCTTCCCGAGAGCAAGGCCATCAGCCTTGATGACCAGAGGATACCTGGCGGAAGTGCACCATGCATGGGCTTCCAGGCTGTCCGTAAACTCGCGCGCCTCTGCGGTTGGGATCCCGTGCCGGCGCATGAAGTCTTTGCCGAATGCCTTCGAGGACTCAAGTTGCGCCGCCGCCGCCACAGGACCGAAGATCTTCAAACCCTCAGCCTGAAATGCATCGACAATGCCGGCAGCGAGAGCGTCGTCCGGACCGACAACAGTCAGCCCGATCCGGTGATCACGGGCAGCTTTAACCAATGCCGGCACATCGGAGGCACCAACCGGCAGGTTCTCTCCGAGGAGAGCGGTGCCCGCATTGCCGGGTGCACAAAAAATTTTTGTGACGCGCGGGGAACGGGATAGCTTCCAGGCGATGGCATGTTCGCGGCCGCCACCGCCGACGATGAGGACGTTCATGGCGGGGAGAGGACAATTCCCACGTATTCCACCGGGAGTGCTTCCCGGTTGAGCAAAACATAAGAGGTTCCAGGCCGGTGCACCCTGTCAAAGCCTGCGGCCCAAGCTTCGACCGCTCCCCGCGAACCCATCGGAATGATCACCCTCGGACGCAACTGCTGGAGCACCACATCGCGGTCGGCGGCTCCCAGTCGCCCTCCCACGGGAAGAAACAGAACGTCCACCTGGCCGATCAGCGCGGCCTCGTCCGGCGGAAGAGATGAGGGGACATCACCTAGAAAGCAAAATTTCATGCCATCGGTGATCCACGAAAAGACGAGGTTCATCCTCACGGAATCCGGTGAGGAGGGGTTCGGGTAGGTCGGGGTGCCCCGGATCCGGGTTCCGGCGGCATTGTTGATCCCCTTCCCGACACTGCTGCGGAAAACCGTCGGAAAATTTTCCACGGCTCCGTCGTTATTGGCGGTGCGGACTTCGTTCGAAATCAGCATTACGTCCGGGCGGATATTCGGAGGGAACGCGTAGGGAACGCTGCCCGGGGCGTAGGGATTCGTGAGGATCTTTGTCCCTAGCGAAGAGGTGAGAAGGAAGGACTGGTGTCCGAGCCACTGAAGCTTGGCCGTCCGCGGAGGCCGGGCAGAAGGCGCTGAACTTCCGCCGCCGCAACCCGCCAATACGAATAGACCAACGCCAAAAAACAAAACGAAGGACAAGCCGCGAACCACCCCGCGCTCCAGAAACGCGAAGTTGAGAGTGAGGCCCTGCCTCAGACTTGGCAGGACCTGCTCAGGCAGTCGATTTTTTTTGTCATGGTTCACCGCTCCCCACAGTCCCTCCCCGAGAGACTTTTCGCGGCGAAAAGTCCATCAGATTCCTTGAGCACGAGAGTCGGCAAACCGAGGGGATGCAGAACTTGACTCGAATGCATCATTCTTTGAAATCCAAGGAATCAGCAGGCTGTCGGACCTTCCAGTCCGAGGGGAATGCTGGCTAAAAATTGTGATCTGCCGTGGTCTTCCCGCGCCAGACAGCCTGCTGAAACGGCACTTCGTGCCGGAAGATCGAGGAAAAATGTTGGTTCTTCTTCCGCGAAGCGGAAATTTAGCAGGCTGTCCGGAGGCGGGCTTCCTTTTGCGAAAAACATATCCATGAGGGAAGTCGTATTCATTTAAGTCCGACAGGCTGCTAGTGGGAGTCCAGACGGACGTGGACCGGTGCCTCTTCGGTTTGGGGAAGGAAGTCCTTCTCCATCCCGGGAACGCTGTATTCGTAGGGACCATGATAAACCGTCGGAGTCCTGGGGAAATTTCCGTGACCGGGAGGTGACGGCACCGTCCACTCGAGCGTGTTGGCATGCCAGGGGTTCGCCGGGGCATCTGCAGGTCTTCGCAGAGCAGAGATAATGTTCCAGACAAAGATGAACGTTGCAAAGCCGAGGCCTATAGCACCGATGGTTGAGAGCTGGTTGAGCGGCTGCAACTGGCGGAGGTGCTCATAGACGGGGGGATCCGCAATCCGCCGCATCATTCCTCCAAGCCCCAGATTATGCATCGGGAAAAAAGCGAGGTTGAAGAAAATGAACGTCACGACGAAATGGATCCTGCCCCATGTCTCATCAAGCATCCTGCCGAACATTTTTGGAAACCAGAAGTAGATGGCACCAAAGATCGCGAAGAGACTTCCTCCGAAGAGGACGTAGTGGATGTGTGCGACGATGAAGTAGGTATGATGGACAAAAAGATCCACGGGCGTCGAAGCCATGAAGATCCCGCTCAGTCCACCGATCACGAACATCGAAACGAAGGCGAGCGCGAAGCACATGGCGGTGGTGAACTCGATCGATCCACGCCAGACCGTGCCCATCCAGGTGAATGTGTTGATTGCCGACGGAACCGCGATGAACATGGGTGAGACCGAGACGGCCGCGCTGTGAGTG
>JBGSSC010000378.1:0-6800 GCA_041737265.1 Terrimicrobiaceae bacterium
CTTGGCCCGGATATTCCCGGAAATGTCGTTCATCTACACCCAACCAATGTGGACCGAATTTTCGGCCGCCCTTGATACTGTGGCGCGTTGCGATAACATTCTTTTGGACACTTCCACTTTGCACATGCGTTGCGGGGTGGAATTGATTGTTAAATACTTTGGTCCTCAAAGGCTGGTTTTTGGCCTCGGACCCCTCGCCCACAATGGTGCCAGCATTGCGGAATTGATGGATATCCAGATCAGCGATGAGGCCCGGGAAATGATCGCTCATGGCAATATCGAAAATCTGCTCGATCTTTCTGCTCGAGAACCCCAAGCATCCGTATGTCTCGGTCGGCTTTGGGAAAACCTTTTGGAAGGCAAGCCGCAAAATGCGGACATTGTAGATGCGCATGCCCACATCGGGCCATCCGGGCTTTGGATGCATGTGGACGGGAGCCTCGACGAAGAAATCTCTGATTTGCTGCTGCGCATGGACCGTGTCGGTATCCAAACGGCCATCGTCTCCGGTCTGGAGGCGCTATTTGGTGATCCCGTCGCAGGAAACCTCGCCTTGGAGAAGGCTCTTCGCCCGCACGGAGATCGTTTTCTCGGGTATGTGGCATTTAACCCCTGGTATGCCGACGATCTAGAGAATGCACTCGATGACTTCTTCTCAGGCTCGCTTTTCGTCGGATTCAAACTTTTATGTGATTACTGGCGCGTCCCCGTGACGGATCCCCGCTTTGAAACTGTCTGGGCCTATGCCGACCGTCATTGTCTGCCAATCTTGCTGCACACTTGGCAAGGTCCCTACAACTCGCCAAGCATGCTCAAAGAAATCGTGAAAACATTTCCACAGGCCAAATTTTTGTTGGGCCATGCCGGAGGAGGAGACGTGGGGCGACGGGAGGCCGAGGACCTTGCAATCGCCAGTCCTAACGTCTATCTGGAGTGGTGCGGCAGTTTTACCAGCAATAGACCATTCGAAGACACCATCCAGCGGGTTGGCAACAAACAGATCATCTTCGGTACCGACGCCGCGGCGCACTCTCCCGCCTGGGAAATCGGTCGCCTGTTGTCGCTCGACGTGCCGGACGAGACACTGCTTCCAATTCTCGGGTCGAACATGAGAAAAATCCTCCGTGCCCGCCGATAATATCAGCTCTCCTCTATATCAAACAAGCGAACAGCATACCAGCGTGAATGGGGAACCCTTGACATGAAGAAGGACGCCCGGATTCTGCTCGCCATCGACGAGCGTGGCTTCCCCCTCCGGGAAAACCTCGCTTTTTATTTAAGCAAGCCGGAGATCAGAAGGGAACCCGTCCTGGCACCATCGACAGACATCAACGCCCCCGATAGTGCAGCGAGCCACCACTACGGGACCGTAATTTTAGACGACGGACTATTTCGCATGTGGTATTATGCGGCTCACAAAGTTGGTAATGAGGGGGGACTTGGCGTCAGTCCGGTGTGCTACGCCGAGAGCTGTGATGGCGAAAACTGGACGCGTCCCAATCTTGGTCAAGTCGAATGGAATGGCAGCCGCAACAATAATCTGATCGCGCTGGGCCCGGATCCCTTGCAGGAATGTTCCGGAGTTTCTGTCATCCGTGATGATGCGGATCCCGATGCATCAGGGCGCTACAAAATGGTCTACGGCAAACAGCTGCCGAAAGAACACAAAGAGCGGCTGGGGATTAGCCGTCTCTGGGTCGTGCGAACGGCAACCAGTCCTGATGGCATTATTTGGACGGAGCAGGCCGGGTTGGTATCCGGAACGAAGTTCGCGGAACTGGCCTCGTTGTACAAACACAACGGTCTCTATATTGTGAATTCCCATATGATGAATCGCGGAGAGGGTGATCGTCCCGAGGGGCGCCAGGGCTACGCCTGGGTCTCGACAGATTTCAAGCATTGGTTGTCGGAATCGGCGCCGTCATTTCGAACAGCAGAGCCCGAGGAAGGAGCCGGTTGGGGCACGCATGGGGCAACAGGTGGAGCCTACACTCAGGTGCATCTTGGCGTGGGGGCGACTTCATTCGGAAATGTCGCAGTCGGTCTCTACGGAATGTGGAATCAAAGAGTGCCCAACTGGGGGCAAGGGGGAACGAGTTGTGATCTGGGCCTGGTCATCAGTCAGGACGGACTGCATTTTGATGAAGTCGTGAAAGGGCGGCCCTATATTCAAAGTGAAGAATCACCGGCAAATCCCGTTGAGGGTTTTGATTACCCCACAATTCTCTGTCAGACAAACAGCATACTCCATGTGGGCGATGAGACTTGGATTTACCATGGGCGCTGGCTCAATGTTGAATTTCAAAGCCTGCGGGAACCCAATCTCCTGGCGAAAGGCTATTGGGGCGGTGTTGGTCTGGCGAAGATCCCGCGTCATCGCTGGGGCGCTCTGGCCTTGTGTCATGACCAGAATGCCGGAACGGTTTGGACCGCTCCCTTCGACCTAACTAATGCCGGTGAAATACGGGCCAACATTTCCGATCCGGCGGGGCTCCGCTTTGAATTGGCAGACGAGCGGTTTCAACCGCTATCCGGATATGAGAACGGAAAAGCAATCAGTGATGCCACGGATGATCTGGATGCCAAAGTCCACTGGGAAAAGAGCGATCTGAGTGCACTGGCCGGACGCACTGTCCGGGTCCGGATTCATTTCCAACGTTCAGCCGGGACGGACCCCCGTCTGTATTCGCTCACATTACCATGAGGTCCCTGCTGCTCCTGCCCGCGGTTATGCCTGGGTTGGAGACGATCCGCACAGGTCGCCAAAGATAGTGAGATGACTTGTTTGGAAACAACAACCGGAGTGGGGTTCGCATTGTGGGAACATGAGCCTCATCGGCCTGCGCCAACCCTGTTCATCCTGGCAAACTCAATCGAATGTACTCTCGGGGATCCCTATTTCCGGCAATCCGGCAATCACCTGGCGCAGAAGGGCTATCTCTGTGTCTCGATCGATATCCCCGGTCATGGGAAACAGCACCGGGATCACGAGCCCGAGGGGTTGGCCGGCTGGCGCTACCGTACGGATCATGCCGAGAATTTTGTTTCGGAAACCAACCGGCGTCTGTCGGAGGTGCTGGATTTCCTGATCGTGACGGGTCGCACGGATCCGACCCGGGTGGCGGCTTGCGGAACCTCGAGAGGGGGATTTCTGGCTCTGCATTTTGCAGCCTTTGATCCGCGGGTCCAATGCGTGGCGGCCTTTGCACCGGTGACGGAGCTTTTCGCCGTCAGTGAGTTTATCGGCGCAAAAAACAGCTCATTGGTGGATTCGTTATCCGTATCCAAGCAGGCGGACAAACTGGCACTCCGGCCGGTTTGGATCATCATCGGTGATCGGGATGACCGTGTGGGCACCGATCAGGCCATCGCTCTCTCGCGGACCATCACCGCCTCGGCCCTTTCGCAGGGACTGAATGCATCGGTGGAGTTGCACGTGCTCCCCGAACCGAAAGGACATACCACGCCGAACGGTGCGGCTGAGCAGGCCGCCGAATGGATTCAACGTCAGATCGGGATTGGCAACTAAACGACCCCCATAATCCGGCTTAGCCCCGGCTCGACACCGGAATCGGAATTTCCCCAATTTCCGCTTGACGCCCCCGGCATCGCATCAATACATGCTCTCAGTCGATTCCATGTGGAATCCACCATTCAACTGCAATTGTGAATTCATCTTTGTACTGTGTTCCTCCTTCCCGGGTTGGTGATCCCGGAGAAGCCCTCCCCCGGGGCAAGAATTTGGCTGCCAAGCTGGCAGCCGTCTTTTTTTTCGGATTCGTCGTTGCCTCCGCTACCGCGGAAACGAAGGTTCCGGCGGAGACGGCTAAAGTCGAACCCGCGGCCAAAATCCGTGTTCGAGTGCTTGGCATACCCGACCCTGAGGCGACTGAGCCCACTGCCGTGGCGTCTTTGCGTGTCTACGAGGAATTTCTCCGCCGCCATCCCCACATCGAACTTGTGCGCGCCGAAGGCATCCGGCTGGAGAATGTCGTCGACGAGGTGAACACCATCATGATGATTGCAGGCGGGATCGCTCCCGATGTGTTCCATATGAATTTTCGCAGCATGGACACCTTCGTGCGCATGGGTGTGGTCGAGCCCCTCGAAGGATTTTTGGATCAGGAAACTCCGGAAGCCCGCGAGGCGATCCTTTCCCGGATCCCCCCTCAGGTCCTCCCGGTGGTGAATCGGTTTGGACCCGACGACATGCAACGGCTTTATGGCCTGCCGACCAAATTGTCCTTCACCGGCCTCTTTTTTAACCGTGAGCTTTTCAAACAAGCCGGGCTGCCCTTGCGGGCTCCCAAGGACTGGCCCGAATTGGTAAAATTCGCCAAAGCCCTTGATTCCCTCAATGCCATCGGCCCCAAAATTCGTCCGATCTATCTGGCGGGAGGGTCCTACGCCAGTTGGAATTTTATGAGCTTTCTTTGGTCTGCCGGAGGTGAGGCAGTGGTGGAAACCAAACCGGGAATCTGGCGGGCGGCCTTCGACAGTCCCGAGGCGGTGACCGCCTTTGAGTTCTACTATAAACTCGTCGAGGTGGACCGTCTCGTCTCCCGGTCCGGGGGCATGGAAGACATGAAGAATACCGGTATGTTCTTTGCCTACGTCGGAAATGCCATCAACTACGATCCGGAAAAATTCGGCTTCGGACCGGTCCCCCTCGGCCCAACCGGCCTGCGTGGGTCGGAGATCAATTCCGGCGTCCTGGGGGTCTTTTCCCAGATAAGAGATCCCGCTGTCCGGCAGGGTGCCTGGGAATATATTCGATTCATGACCAGCGAGGACGCGGAGCGTATCTCCATAGATACGATGGTCGAACTGGGCATGGCCAATCAGGTCAATCCGGTCTTCCTGCGCAGGTATGGTTTCGAGCAATACCTGGCTCTGCTCCCCAAGGGTCTGGAAGAATCTTTTCAGCAGGCTCTCAATGACGGAAAGCCGGAACCCTATGGTCGCAACTGCAATCTCGTCTATCAAGAGATGTCCTATCCGCTCGACCAGATTCTGTTGAGCACTGAGATCGCCGGCCTCTGGAAAGCAGGAGAATTCGAGCAGGTTCGCGAACGCATTGCCGCCATCCTCAAAACCGCCGTCCATCGCACCAATGAGCGCATGATCAATTATGTCGCCCCGAAGGAGATGCGCTTCCGCCGCTTCATCGCTCTCGGGGTGGTCATCCTCATTATCATCGCGTTTTTTATCGTGGGCTGGCGGGTCACCCGCATTTTTGCGGATGCGGGTCGAATGGCCGCCAGCCCGATCGCCTCCCGAAGCATTCTGCCCTGGCTCTGTCTGGCTCCCGCCCTCCTGTTCATTCTGATTTGGCACTACCTGCCGCTGGCCCGCGGGACGATCATTGCCTTCCAGAACTATCAATTGGTGCTGCCCTCCACCTTCGTTGGTCTCGATAATTTTGCCAACGTAATCTTCGACCCCACCTTTTGGAACTCCCTCGTCGCCACCCTCCATTACGCCGCCTGGGTGCTGACACTCGGCTTTGCCCTGCCCATCCTGCTCGCCTACGCCCTCCATCTCATTCCCAAGCACAAGATCTTCTTCCGCATCATATATTATCTGCCGGCGGTCATCAGTGGTGCCGCGGTCTTTTTCCTCTGGCGGGAATTGTTCGGGATCGATGGTGCGCTCAATCAAATTTTGCGCTTCATCGGATTTGAAGCCCCTCGCGCCTGGACGGCTGACCCCAAACTCGCAATGCTTTCCTGCGTGCTTCCCATGTTCTGGGCCGGAGCGGGGCCGGGATGTCTTATTTACCTCGCCGCCCTCAAAACGATCTCCGTCGAGCAATTTGAAGCGGCTGAAATTGATGGTGCCACCTTTTTACAAAAGACCCGCCTGATCGTGTATCCCGGTCTCAAGGGACTTATCCTCATCAATCTCACCGGGGCCATCGCCGCCGCATTTCACGGATCGACCAATATTCTGATTATGACCGGTGGCGGGCCCAACGGGACCACGGAGGTCACTTCCCTGCTGATTTTTTTCGAGGCCTTCACCCGCCTGCGCCTGGGACATGCCACCGCCATGGCATGGATCATCGGGAGTCTGCTCATTGGAGCCACCGTTATCCAGCTCCAACGCCTCAGCCGGATGGAATTCAAAACCGCCCAATAAGATGTTTTTCTCGCCCACCACCGCCCGCAGCCTCCCGATTCGATCGCTGTTTGCCAGCATCTACATCGTCCTCATCCTGGGAGGAATCACCATGGTTGTGCCCTTCCTCATTATGATCACCGGATCGGTGGAACCCCGGGCGCGAAACGAAAACATCGACATTGTGCCTCCTTATATTTTCAGCGAAGACGCCCTCTGGTCCCGCTATCTCGAAGTTAAGTACCATGGCTTCAACACCTATTTGCAGATGGCGTGGAACAATCCCCAAGCCACCTTCCTCAAGCTTCCACCGCCGGCCATTAACAGGTCTCACTCCGACGAACCGGCTCTTTGGCAGGAATTCCTCACCACAGAAAAACCACCGGAAAAGCTCTTTTCCATGGGATTCATGCGTGTGGACAGGCGCATGCCCGCCTTCACCAGCTTTGCTTTTCGCGACTGGCTGGTGGAAAAATATGGCTCCATCGCCGGGATCAACCGCGCCCTCAATACTTCCTTTCTTGAGCCGCGAAACATTCATCCTCCGTCTGCACGCATCGACGGACCGCCACTTCCCGATACGATGCTAGTCAAAGCTTTCCTCGAGTTTTCCGCGACCCAACCGCCCAGCAGGAAGTTTGCCTGGGACATTGGATCCTACTACCGCACCTCCATCCTTC
>JBGSSC010000362.1:0-1702 GCA_041737265.1 Terrimicrobiaceae bacterium
TCACATGAAGGCAATAGGCCAGGAACGCGACAAAGATGTGGGCTTCAATGCGGTGGTCAAGCTGGTGGTAGATGGGCCGCACGGAGAGGTCTCCTTTGAGGTTGCGGAAGGCCTCTTCGACTTGGGTCAGGAGCATGTAAAGTTGCCAGAGCACGGCGGGATCTTTGTCGCAGAGATTGCTGCGAAGCAGGTAGCGACCTTCGCGGCGACGGGCCTCCCGCAATTTGTTTTTGCGCAGGGAGTAAGTGAGTTTGCCCTCCGGGCTGACCTCGACCTCCACCAGTCGCCAGCCGGCAGGAGAGTCGCTTTTGGCCTGCCCGAGCTTGATGAGAAGTTCGTCGCGTTTGACCTCCATTGACTGGAGTTCCTTCAGGCGCTTCCAGAGTTTTTTGAGCTGGCGGCGGCGCATGGACCTTTCTTTGGCGATACGATCATGGCTCTGGGCCAGAACGTAAAGTTCGCCATCCTGGGGCAGGAGTTTGACCTTCACGCCGTCGCGCACTTTTCCCCAAGAACGTTGGGCCAACTCTTTTTCCAGTCCCGCGAGACGGCCTTTGGGCGTCCCCACCAGATAGTAAACCGGCGGATGGCTCTCGCGCATTTCTTCGAGCACCTCCTCGGTGGGGATTCCCCGGTCCATGATCCAAATGCGCTCGGCCTTGCCGTATTGATCCCCGATCTTTTCCAGGAAGCCTCGCAGCGTTGTCTTGTCCGCCGTGTTGCCCGGCAGAACCTCATAAGCCAGCGGAAAGCCCTCGGGAGTTACAATGAGGGCGATGACCACTTGCACACAGTCGGGACGTTTGTCTCGCGAGTAACCGAAGCGTCGAAGCCCGGTTTTGTCCTCCGGCGGATCGCTCTCAAAATATGTGCTCGTCAGGTCGTAAAGCAGCACTTCGTATTTGACCCCGAAGAGGTCTTTCCATTTCGCAGTGAGGTGATCGAAAAGCTCCCGCTTGTGCTCCAGAAGCAGATCGAGCGTGCGGTAAAGTTTGTCCTTCGCTGCTATGGCATCGTCCTCGCCGAGCAGATCTCCCATCGCCGTGTTGGCATACCAGTGGCGGTGCAGGTGCCATTCGCTGCCGGGAGCAATCAGGCGGCCTGCCACCAACACCTCGAGTGCATGCTCCCAATCGGTGCCCTCGCGCGAACACCCCAGCTTTTGCCGCCAAAAATCCCGCAGTCCCAACTGCCCCCACAACTCCGTGAAGAGCCAGCACGCTCCCCACTGCCGCGGACGCTTGAGCACAAACTGCGAAAGCCTCACCCCGATCGCATCGGCCACCGTGGAGGGAATCTCACGATCCGAGCTAAACAGTGCCAGGCTTCCCTGCTCACCACGCTCCTCGTCGAAGACCTCAATGGTGCGGATCCACGCCTCGCGCTGGCTGTCGTTGATTTCCCCAAGATACAACACCGGTCGCTGGATCATCTTCCCTCCGGCGCACCGCCGGTTTTCCATGATGCTCCAATACCGGTGTTCCTTACCGTCTTTCCTGCGCCGATTGCATTTCAAATACATGACGCCTTCGCATTGTAGTCACAAAAATTATCTTGGGAAGAGACTGGGTCTCCCCTCAGCGCACTTTTGCAACCAACCCCCTGTGTTTATGCGCGTCGGCGGGCCTCAGAGGCCAGAAAATCGCTGATTTTCTTCCCCAGTTGCGAAAGTCGGGCTAAACCATTGCTCATCCGCCAAAGA
>JBGSSC010000410.1:0-3724 GCA_041737265.1 Terrimicrobiaceae bacterium
AGCAGAAGCGCCGCGAAGGGCAGGATCAACCACAACGGAGCATCGGCTCCATGGACGGCGGCGGCAAGGATGGACATTGGGCGTGATTTTCATGGACACTGTCGCGCTCCCGTTCAAGAAGTTTCGCCTGCATGATTCAATCAGTAACATCCCAAGCCCTCGCCGCCATTGTTGTGGCAGCCACATTTTCATCCTGTGCCTCGGTCAGCGTCAAACGCAGTGAGCAGGTAAGTCCCGAACCTCCACGTGCCAGGCCGGAGAAAATTTTTGTGAGGCCATTCACATTCAACGACGCGGCTCTGCGGGTCGACCGCTCGGGAGAATCGCTCGCGACTTTCAAGGCGGATGCGAGTGCGAGGTTTGCCAGAACCCTTTCCGAGCGGCTGACGAGGCATGTTGCGCCTGCGGAGGTGGTTGCGGCCAATTCGGACCTGCCGCGGGGGAACTATTGGCTGGTGACCGGCCGGGTCGATCGGATGAACCAGGGGAGCCGCCTCCTTCGCGGCCTGGTGGGCTTCGGCGTGGGCGGCACCAAGATCGAGACCACCTCGGTCGTTTCTGATCTTTCGGGGACCAACCCGAAGCCCTTCCTTGTTGTCGAAACCACCGGCGGGTCCAACGCCGCGCGGGGGGCGATCGGGGCCGCAGGCTATTTCGTGAGCGGCATCACTTCCCTGCTGTCCATCGGCAATATGCTCGAAAGCGTGCGCAGCGGCATCACGTTCGACACGGACCGCACAACAAAAGAAATCGCCGCGGCCCAGTCGGAGTTCCTCTACAAACAACGAGCCATCCCTCACGAAGCGGCCCGTGCGCCGAAGCGTCCCGGCAAGTGGCAGCCCGACTTCTGGCCGTTCCGCAATGCACCGGAAAAGTTGCCGGAGGGCTCGCTGACGGTCACTCCGGCGGAATGACCTTTTCGGAAATCTCGGTCCTTTTTGCCGCAGCCGTTCTTGCCGGCGTGATGAACGCGGTGGCCGGTGGAGGCACGATCATCACATTTCCGGCATTGCTGGCTTTCGGCATGCCGGCCATTCAGGCCAACGCAACCAGCACGTTCGCGCTACTCGTGGGCATTGCCGGCAGCTTTTATGGCTACCGCAGCCACCTGCCCGCCGCCGCCCCATGGCTCAGACGATTTGCCCTCCCGAGTGTCGCAGGCGGACTTGCCGGTGCATGGCTGCTAACTGTGACTCCCGAAGAGACATTTTCCCGGATGGTTCCGTTCCTGCTGCTCTTCGCAACCCTGCTTTTCATGGTGCAGGGCCCGGTTAAACAGTGGCTCGGAACCGGCAACACCGGGACCTCCCAGCATCTTCTCATCGTGAGCGTCGCGGGACAGTTCCTTGTTGCTGTCTATGGCGGCTACTTCGGCGCTGGCATCGGCATCCTCATGCTTGCCGCATTCGGCCTCATGGGGCTTTCCCGCATCCACGAAATGAATGCCCTCAAAACCATCCTCGCCGCAGGCATCAACATCGTTGCCACACTCTTCTTCATCCTCTCCGGCCTGATCCAATGGCCCCAGGCGTGGGTCATGACTGCAGGCGCGGCCATCGGATACTTCGCCGGTGCCCACTTCGCCCAGCGCATCCCGGAAAAAGCGGTCCGCCATCTCGTCACTCTCATCGGACTCGGCATCACAGCCCTTCTCTTTTACCGGCAATTCGGTTAATCCGGCGCAGCCGGTGCCAAGAGCGGGTTTGTTGGCAAGGGGAGCCGATGAGAAACAGGTGCCAGCGCCGCCGGATTGGAAAAATTTTGCTGCGCAAAATGAGACGCTGCCTTTTTTCTCTGTTGCAGCCTTCCGGCCCTTCCCAATTCCGACAGCCTGCTAGGCAGCCCGGGAAGCCAGAGGGATCTCCGCTTCAAGCGAAGCAACAGGAAGCAACCCGGCCGAAGACTCTGGAGCGGCGGAAAAAGCGAGATGCTCGATCGTTCCATCGTAGCGCTCAACAATGGCGGTGCAGCTTTCCACCCAATCGCCGGTATTAAAGTAGGTCACCTGGCCGATCTGACGCTCAGAGGGCGTGTGGATATGCCCGCAAAGGACGCAATCCACGTCAAAGTCCCTAGCATAACGGACAACAGCTTCTTCGAACTGCCCGATAAAACTCACGACATTCTTGACCTCTGCTTTCACATAGGCGCTCAGAGACCAATGCCCCAGACCCGCCAAGCGGCGCACGAGATTGACCGCACCATTGCACCTCATGAGGAACGTGTAGCCGACATCTCCCAGGTGTGCGAGCCAGCCAAGGTTTTGAACGACTGTATCCAACTCGTGTCCGTGCATGACCAGCATTCGCCGGCCATCCGCGCAAAGGTGCACGGCATTCTTCTGAATCGAAACCCCTCCGTAATTCCCGTGAAATCGCTCCAGGAACTCATCATGATTACCGGTAATATAAATGATTTCGGTTCCTTTGCGCCCCTTGCGAAGCAACTTTTGCACAACATCATTGTGTTCCTGGGGCCAGTAAATGCCCCGACGCAGTGCCCAGATGTCGATTAGATCCCCGACGAGGTAAAGGGTTTCAAACTCGGTATCCCTCAAAAAGGCAAGAAGCTCCGAAGCCTTGCTTCCTTTTGTGCCAAGGTGAACGTCGGAAATCCATCCGGTGCGGTAGGTTTTGATCCCGTGCATTTCAGTTATGCACAAGTTGTTCACACTCTGCCAGTGCGCAAAGCCCGTGATTGTTACATTTTTGTAATCTTCCTAATCCGGCGGGACCGGTGCCAAGAGTGGGTTTGAGGGCAATTGGACCCGGTGAGAAACGGGTACCATCGCCGCCGGATTAGAAAACTTTTGCTGCGCAAAATGGAGGGAAAACAAACCTGCTCCCATTGAGCCGCGAAGCGGCAGAAAATTCCAAATCAACAATCGGCATTCTTGCCCCTTCCGTTCCTTCCCATCCTTTGCGTGAGGCCTGCATCGTTTCGAAAAATCTTGGGCCTTTTTGAGCAGGACTCGAATCGAATTGGACCAATCAAGCCGCCACGCGGCCGGGAGCCGGTGCTGTCAGGAAGCGGAAGCGTTCATCGTATTTTCCGCCATTGTGTTTGCGGCAACAGGCCAGGCAGGCGACCGGACGTTTGGGAGGTCGAACCCGGTCCAGCGAACGTCCGCAATTTCTGCATTGGTAGAAAAATTTTCTCTGAACCCGGGAGCGGGGGAAAGGGATGTCATGACAGCGGGGTTCCCGTGGGATCCCCAGATCGCGACAGGCCTGCCTCCACTCGGGTCCATGGGCCGCAATCGTCCTGCGTCCCGCGCGGTGCTGTGCGACGAAATGAGCCAGTTCATGGCGAAGGGTTCGTTGCACTTCGCGGGGTGAGATATCGCGGAGCCGCGGATTGAGAATAATGCATTTCCTTGTCCAACAGGCGAGTCCCGCCGTCGTGCGCAGGCGGGAATTCCAGACAACACTCACTTTGAGCTCCGGGCAACCGGCGACCCGGAGCAGGCCGCGGCAGAGACGCTCAAGCACAGGGTCTGCCTCCAAAGATTTCCGCGAACTTTGTGTCGACTGCTCCCGCACCTCCGGGAGGAGTCGGAGATGGTGCATGACTGTTTTGCCGAATTCGAGGAGGAGTTGGGTAGATTTCATTGGAAGTTCAGGCGGCAGTGCGGAGGGCTCCGTTGCGGGCCAGCACGATTTCGAGGGCGGAACATGCGGAATGCACATCCGTCGAAGACGAGCCGCGACCGAGCGAGAAGCGG
>JBGSSC010000417.1:0-11485 GCA_041737265.1 Terrimicrobiaceae bacterium
TTCCGGATGGCGGCCATCACCCTGATGGGCTGTTGCGCAGTTGAATTTCGTGGTTTTGCGCAAGATCAAGTGGCCGGAGCGCCGGATCCGGATTCCGCCACCTGGTGGATCGGGGACGGGGTGACCGGCGATTGGTTTGGAGCACGTCCTGTTTTGGCGGACCGCGGAGTGGAGATATTCGGCGGATACACGATGGAAGTCTGGGGAAATACGACCGGGGGTCTGAAAACCGGATCGGTATACACGGGTCTTTTGGATTTTGGCACTACCGTGGACCTTGAAAAAGTGATCGGTTGGCAGGGGGCCAGTGTGAGCACGACGTGGCTTTGGCTGAGCGGGCGGGACGCCAGCGAGGATCTCGCCGGCAACTTTCTGACGATCTCGAACATTGCCGGGTTCAATACCCTCCGGATGTTTGAGCTGTGGTTTCAGCAAACCCTTCTCGACGACAAAATTTCGTTCCGCGTCGGCCAGCTCTCAGCCGATTCGGAGTTCGTGATTTCCGATTATGCGGGGCTCTTTATCAACGGGACTTTTGGCTGGCCGGCTTTTGCTTACATGAACCTTCCGGAGGGAGGCCCCGGGTATCCCATGGGTACACCCGGCATGCGGCTGGCACTGAACCCTGCCGATTGGCTGACCTTCATGACCGCGGCATTTCAAGGCAACGTCTTCGCGCAGGACATGAATCGCCACGGCTTTCGCTGGAGGTTGGACGCCGAAACCGGATTCACGTTTATGATTGAGGCGCAGGCGCGTTGGAATCACCGCGATGGAGAGACGGGGTTGCCGGGCCAGCTCAAGCTTGGCACGTGGTTTCAGAGCGGTTCGGGCGCCGACGCCCTTGCGGATTCGACCGCTTCGGGCAATTACGGGTTCTATGCGATCGTCGATCAGATGCTCTACCGTGAACCCCCGGGAACACCCTCCGGTGGCAGTGGAGGCAAGGCGATTGTTGATCCGAAAGGCGGCAAAAATCTGAGCGATCCCATCAGCTATGAACACTCCGATCAGGGACTCGGCTGGTTCGGCCGCATCGCATTCACCAAGGCCGATCGGAATTTCATCAACTTTTACTTCGATACGGGGCTTTCTTACAAAGGCCTGATCCCGGGACGGGAGGATGACACCATGGGCCTTGCTTTTGGTTATGCCCAACTAAGCCGTGGTGCCCGCAATGAAGCTTCCGACTCCGGGATGTCTCCGATCGGAGCGGAAATGGTCCTGGAATTCACGTACCAGGCTCAAATTTCGAATTGGCTCACCATTCAGCCGGACCTACAATACATCCTCAACCCGGGTGCCACCACAGACTTGGGAAATGCCCTGATCGTTGGCGGACGTGCCGCCATTATTTTTTAATCCCAATCATGAACCAACAATGGCCCGCGTCGGATCTGTCAATCAACTGGAAGAAAAACCCGAGGAACGCAGAGTGGGAGCCACGCGACTCGATGGGGTATCTCCATTTCAAGGATCAACTGTGGGTTCTCGGCGGATGGATCGGCACGCATGTTTCCTGCCCCCGCGATGTCTGGAGCTCATCCGATGGGGTTAACTGGAAATTGATCTGCCCGGAGGCACCGTGGAAACACAGTGATCTTCCGGCCTGCGTGGTATTCCGGGACAGGATGTGGGTGATGGGGGGATGGTACAACGCGCGTCTGCCCGGCCACGAGGCTGGCAACGAGGTTTGGAGTTCGGCGGACGGAGCCCACTGGGAAAAGTCGAAGCGAAACGCCGGGTGGTCGCCACGCATGGGCGCGGGGGTTGTTGCTTTCAAGGACAGGATGTGGATCCTGGGCGGGACCGAGCGGTCCTTTGATGGGGACGACAGTCACATCCGGGATGATGTGTGGAGCTCGGCCGACGGCGAAAACTGGGAGCTTGTGACCGAGCACGCCGGATGGCACCACCGCGCCTACCATCAGACCATCGTCTTTCAGGACAAGATGTGGATCCTGGGCGGAGGCAATTACCTGCCCGACTACCGGGGCTTCAACGACGTCTGGTGTTCGGAAGACGGCGTGACGTGGCATGAAGTGACCCAACAGGCACAATGGCCGGGCCGCTTGTGGTTCAACTCTCTCGTTTATCGAGACCGTCTATGGATATTCGGCGGATGGTCAAATTTTCCCTTCGTGGATTGGAACGATGTCTGGCACTCCGCCGATGGCAAAACCTGGACGCAACTGAAATCCGACGAGGTCTGGGCCAAGCGTCACGCCAGTGCCGCCTATGTGTTCCAAGACAAGATTTGGGTGCTTGGCGGCCACGCCCGGCCGCTCACCAATGATATCTGGACTTTGGAAGTCCCCGGCTGATGCCGGAACGATCAAACCCGGCTCTCGAAGAGACGGAAGGAAATTCCGTTATGGCCGGGACCGCCCTTTTCCCAAAAGAGCAGAAGAAAGCGCGTTTCATCCAAGCGGATGAGGGCCGGTTCTCCGAAGGCAAAGTCGGTCCAGGCGGCAAGGTCTCCCGAGGAGTTTGAACGGGTAGCAGTTTTTGCCGCCCACAGCATTTCATCCCGGGCGATTTCCACTCCACTGTCGTGCGGCTCGATCAGGGATGCCCGGATTCCCGGCTCCCCGAGTTTCCTCTGGTTGTAAACGAGCAGCACCCGCCGCTCATCCAACGTGAGCAGCGCCGTGGATTGGCCCTGAATACCGGTATCGAGTGGTCCCGCCCAACTGCGCCCGGCATCTACGGAAACCGCCACTTTGTTGGAAAAATCCCCGCCGGTTTCCGCCAGATTGGTATGCCAGCAGGACGCAAGGAGCCGTCCTCCGCATTCGGCAATCCATGACTCGGCCGCACCGCTTTTTTCCTCCGCAAAAGTCATGATGCGACTGAAGCTCCAGGATTTCCCCTCGTCTTCGCTGCGCAATTGCATCAGGCAATTCAGCTCAAATTCGGCAGCAGGATCCCAATTGCGGTAAGGGGCGTAAGAGGCCAACCAGGTGCCATCCTTCGTGACACAAATGGGGCCTTGCGCTTCCGCCGACCCCGGGTGAGGCAGGTCCACAAGGCGGGGCTCGGACCACGTATGCCCGCCATCATCGGAACGCGCCCACATCAGGCTGTTTTGTTTCAGGCCAAGGATATCATCGCGCCAGTAAATCTCTCCGGGTGTATCCACTGGAAACGCCACACCATAAAAGAGAAGGGAGTTCGTTCCGGGAATCGTGTTGACCTGTCCGATGCAGGAAACCTTGTCCACAAGGTGAGGCCAGATCAAACGAGGCTTGGTCCAACTCCTGCCACCATCATGGGAGAAAACTAGCTGCGGTTTGAAATCGTTGATACCAAAACCGGATTGCAGCATGAAGCTGCAAACAATCCTGCCATGTGGGAGCACTGCAGTCCGCGGGTTGATCGCCAATTCCTTGACCCCGTCCGGCGAAAGATAAACGGCTCCAGCATCAATTTCACTAAACAAGGCTTCACTCATAATCTTTTAAGGCTCATTAAGAACAGGCCGGTCCCCGAGGCAAAAAGAATATTCCCGTCCGGCAGCACCACGGCATCCGAAGTGGTGCCCGGAATCCCGATGCTCGCCTCCACGACTCCCGCGGCGTAATCGACGATTTTTATGGTGGAGCCGCACACCGCAGCGACCTTGGAATCTCCAAGATTGAGCAAGCTGAAGGTTCCCGAACCAAGTTCGATTTTTCCGGTGAACTCTCCCGCTTTCACATCAAAGCGCTGGAGCCCCCCGCCCTCAACCACGAGCACAAATCCGGACACCGCGAGCAGCTTTCCCACTGCATCCCCCGAAGCCAGAGGATGTTGGGCGACGAGACCGTCTGCCGGATCCCAGATGCAAAACCAGCCGGGTTCATCGCGGACAGGAATGCCCTCCCCGCCGCTATTTGTGGAAAAATACAGGGATTGGTTGTCGGCGGAAAGGCCCATGACTTGCTGACCCGGAACGGGGTTCAGCCAGGAACTGACTTCGAAGCTGACCGGATCGATACGCGAAATCCCTCCTCCGTGGCATCCATATTTTGCCGACCAACCCGTCCAGACTCCCCCGTCTGGACCAAGCACACTGCCGGCGCGCGGACGTTGCAGGTCAGGGTAAAGCGACCTCAACGTGCGGGGATTGCGGTTGCCACGCTCGTCCCAGGGATGTGCGGAATCATATACCACATGGTCGCCCCCGGCATAACACGACATGAAGAGCAGCCTGCCGACAAATACCATGCCATAGACCTCGCCCATGCGCTCAGTCACGCTAAGCGAGTTCCAGGAAGTTCCGTCGAGAGGATTGTAACGGAAAATCGTCTGTCCGAATCCGCAGGAACCCCAGACGTTGCCATCCGCATCCAAGGCTAGCGAACGGATGGCCGTAATGGGCGGTTCGACCGGGAGTTGGTGAAACTGACAGTTACCCCCCTCTGGCGACCCGATGAAATATTCCTGCCCGCGCACGCCGGCCTCGCGGCCATCGCGCAGGCGGGTCGTGAGCCGCGGCTGGATCGCCATGCGGAAACCTTGCGGACTTTTCTCGCCCTCGCCCGGCACACGCTGAAAAGTGCGCGCGTCGAAACGGATGGTCTCGCTCTCCTGCTCCACGGAAATGAAATCCTCCGTGATTTCCTGGATATTGAAATGCCGCGCCCCGTCCGATTCCCCCAGCGTGATCCACTCCCCGGTGGCGATTTTGTAGGCGGAAAGAAACGCCGTGGCAAAACCGCCGGTGGCAAGAATGAAGCCCGGAAGTTTTCCATGCACCTCGCGGCAGTATTTATTCTTGAGATTCCCCGTCGGATTCCCCAAGTCTTCCATCTGCGTGCAGGCGGGGTCGCAACGAACCAATGCTCCCGTGGGATACGTGCCGCCATAAATCAGCCCGTCGGAGCCGAGCGTCAGCATCCAGATATAATTGATGCCATCCCGCCGTAATGGCTCCGACCACTCCCGCGTTTTTAGGTCCAGCGCACAAATCACCCCACCCCACGGCGGGACGGCCGTCGAGCAAGTCCCCACGATCAAGCGCCCTTCGTGAACAAGCAATGCCCATGCACCCTCATCGCAGGGCAACGAAACCACCTCCGCCTCTCCCGTGGTGACATCCATAAAAATGAGATTCCCCACCCCGACGCCTACGAAGTTAGAGAGCACAATTTTTTCCCGGCCATCCCGCGGGTCAATCAGCGGGATCACCGCCAAAAAGTTAAAGTTCCGGGACGGTTGCGCGAGCTGGGTTATCATGGATTTGAGCGTGGAGTGGATTCGGGAACGGAAATCATTTCGAAAACGCTGCGCACCAAGCCCAGGTTGAGCTTCGCGAACTCGGGGTTCGTTGCAAAATAGTCCGTGATATCCGCACGACGGTTGCGATCCATCAGCAAGTCGGGTGGGTAGGTTTTTAACGAAGCTGTTCGGTCCTCCGGCGAGGAGAGCCCTTGAAAGCCAGGGTCGGCAAAGAGCGGATGAATCGGCCCCAGTTCCTTTTCAAGTGTTGGAACAGTCATCGACACATGTTTCCTGCCCGCATGCTCGACAAAAAAGAACAGTGTCCGGTCTTGAAACGGACCACGTAAAAAGTAGCAGTTGTTCTTCTGCCAAAGCCCCTCGGAGCGATCCATCTCGTAGATTGGAATATTCAGGGCTGCCTTTTTGGCGAGATTGTCTGTGAAGATGTTGTTCTCAACAACCACGTTTTCCTTCCCGCTGTTGCTAAGCACAAAAGCGTGAATCATGTTCACAGCAAACACGTTATTCTCCACGCGCAGTTCCGGACAGGCCGAGAGCATCATCCCCGTCATCTTGTTTGTGATCACACAGTTCCGCACCAGCAGGCTATCGACTTTCCAGGCATTGACAAAGCTCGCCGTTTCCGCTGTGGATCGGCCATCGGAGAAGCAACGCGTGACCTCAATATCCTTGCATCGGTAGAGCACGATTTCTCCGTTCATCCAAAGCGGCCACCACGCGGCATCCCGTTCATCCACGAAGCTGAACTCCTGAAAATAAAACCCGTCAAAACGCAGGTGATTTTTACCCGTGACGAAAAACCCGCTGTTCAGACTTTTCTGCATGCCGTCGATCACGACCCGCTCACCCGGCATGGCCATGAAACTGATTGGCGCATCCTTTGTCCCCGTCGCAGAAATCCGGATCCGCTCGTGATAAGTCCCCCCGGCGATCATTACTGTGTCGCCCACATTGACCTGTCCAGCCGCGTGGCGAATGGTCTGGAAGGCGCTTCCGCGGGTTTTCCCGTCGTTATGATCGTCACCATCAGGAGCCACGAAGTAGGTCACAGGCACCGCGTCCTTCTCCACCGTGGAGAAAGAGATCATCCGATCCTTCACCTCGACTCGCGGCGCCTTCGAGTCCTTGTCAAATGCCCTCGGGGACCGCAGCGAGTTAACTCGGAAGAAATACTTCCGTCCGGGTTTAAGTCCGGTGAGGCTGTAACTGGCCGAGTAGAGCGAATCAAAGGTATCGCGGTTTTCACACGCCTCGGTTTCCCCCCATGCAATCTCGCAGGTTGCAGGTTGCGATGTCATCCATTTCAAATTGGCCGTCGTCCCGCTCACCGAATGCAGGGCAAGATCGATCAGCTCTGGCTGCTCACTTCGAATACTGTCCCGATAGGTTCCGATGGATTTTCCCAGTGGGCCGCCTGCAGAAAACAAAGATGCGTTATCGAGCGCCGGAATGTTTTCCCGCATCGAAAACTGCGGAACCAATTCCCGTGAGTGGGCTTCGCGAACCTCACCCCGGCCTGACTCCCATGCTTTGCTGCTTTTCGCGTAGCCATTGTAGTCGGCATAGGCGACCGCATTGGCGTCATCCAACCGCACGGCTGCTCCGGCGACGTTATTGAACAGGTTGCCAGCCAGATGCCCCCCGGTACAACGCGCGAGGTCGATGCCTGCGGCGCTGAAAGCCGTGAATGTGCAGTGCTCCACTCTAAGCTTCGAGGTGTCGGATGCGGTCAGAGTCCGTTCTGCTCCGAAAAACCGGCAGTTTTTAAACTCCACGTTGGCACACTTTTCCACCTCCACTCCGCCTGCAAAATTCACACGCTGAAATTCCACTGCGCTGCTGTCTTTCAAGCGCAACGCCCCATCAATTACCGCCGGTTTGCTGCCACGTCCACGAATAGCAACGGGCTTGCCTTCCGCACCCTGAATCTGAACATCCAGTGCGCCAGCGTAGGTGCCGGAAGCCAGATAGAGCGTGTCGCCGGCTTTCAGCTTTGGGAAGGCGTGCCCGAGCGTTTTCCATGCAGCCTGCATCGACAAGCCGTTAGCGTTGTCATCACCATCCGGGCTGAGAAAAAACACGTTGGCCCCATAGGGATGCGGCCCGCGATCCTTGCCATCCGGACCCGATCCCCGAAACCGGGACGTTTCCTGCAAGCGGAAATCAAAGTTCTCCGGATCGGCAAACTCCCTGTCCTGCACAAGCCCCTTTTCGCCGAGAAAGATATTGTCCTTGGTGATTATGTTCGCGTCCCTGGAAATGGATTGGGAGGGCTTCGAGCGAATGTCGATGAATCCGAGCGAGACGCAGTTTTCGATCCGGCTCACCTCTCCATCTTTTCCTTGTCCCGTCTTGATATGAAAATCCGCGTTGTGCCCCCACGCAGTATTCCTCACGACCTTGGCAGGACTCACCAACTGCTGATGCAACTGAACGCCGACTCCCCGGCTTTTGTAGGTTAATGAATCCCGGATTTCGTCGGAATCCGGAAAATAAAGCGAGAGATTTCCCGTACTGACATTCGTCGGTGAAAAATTGCCATAAGCCACGCATCTCTCAATGGCGTTCCTGGATCCGTGAGTGGAATCAGCGGAATCCTGTCCGTTGTTGAGTCCGATGCCGCCACCATTGAGATACGCGGTGCAATCGCGCACAACGCAGTCTTTCCCCTTGCTGATCAGAATACCCCAGACCGCGCGGATACCGGGATAATTGGCACGGGCAGGCAGCGCACGGGCAGCATCGACGTTGTTGTATCCCGTCACCGCAATCCCCTCGATCACCACACGGGTTGGATTCTCCAAATACAGCCCATCGCCATCGATGACCGATACCGTGTAGTGGTGAGTATCGGCGGGCTTCAAGTCCGTGGACGAAACGTAGAGCTTCTTCGCCGCACGGTCATAAAACCAACGTCCGGGCGCAGCCTCAAGTTCCGAGAGATTCGGCATGGCGTCGAGCACCGTCAGCGAATCCGCCTCGTTCACCCCGAAAATCTCGCGGTCCAGGTCGGCAACATACACATGTCCCTTTACCTTTGTGAAAGGTCCCACGGAAGCATCACCCCGCAACAAGACCGTGCCGGGAATCGCTGCACGAATCCGTGTTTCCTTTTCCACGCTGCCGAGATTTTCCCGATGCACCGATTCCGCATATTCACCGGGACCGATGGTGAGCACATCGCCCGCTTCCAGTGCATCCACTCCCTTCTGCACGGTGGCAAAGGCTTTCTCCCGGCTGATACCGTCATTGACGTCCGAACCCGTCTTGCTCACGAAGTATTCGGTGGCGCACAATTGGCCGGACGAAACGAGAACCGCGGCGGCCAGACCCATCAGGCATTCGATACTCACGCTCATCAATTCACAGGGCCCGCGGCAACCGGCGTCCCGGCTTTGTCATTTTGATTGACGGTAAAATCCGCTTGGATCAGGCCAATGCCCCTTTTGACAACTTCGGGATTGGTGGCAAAGAAATCCGAAAATGTCAGGTTCAAGGCGGGATCCATCAACCTGTCGGGGGAGTCCTCCAAGGCAAACCCCATATCATAACTTGGTTTAAACTTTGGGTCGGGCACGACGACCCCGGCGAAACGAGGATTGGCAAAAAGAGCATCAACGATATGTCCTTCTTTCAAATGCTCCGCAAAGGTTCTTACCGGATCGTATGGGGTGCGCTTGTCCGGAGAGAAAAAGTTTCGCAGGTAATAGCAATTGTTCCGGTTCACCGTGTAATCGCCCATGTTGAACAATGGGATGTTTCCTGCCGCTTTCGAGGGAATGTTATCGGTGAAGATATTGTTCTCCATCGAAGCCTTGGCATTCTCGCGGTTCCCAAGGACCACATGAAGCACCATCGTGCCGGCGAAGACGTTGTTTTCGATCCGCGCATCGGGACAGGGGCCAATGAGTGACAGACATTGAAACTTGTTCACGAAAACGCAGTTTTTCACCAGCAGGTTGTCCACATGCCACGCGCTGATAAAAGGCGCTGTGTAGCCCGAGCGCCCGTCGGAAAAACAACGGGTGATGGCTATGTCACGCGATCGATAGAGATTAAATTCGCCGGAACGCCCCGGACTCCATCCCTGCTCGCTGTCAATGTTGAACTCCGTGAAATACAATCCGTCGAAGTTCAGATGGCTCTTTCCCGTGACGACAAAGGCATTGTTTAGCTCCTTTCCCGCCCCGTTCAGGACGACCTTTTCCCCCGGGAGGGCTTTGAACGTGATGGGAGCCCCCTTTTCTCCGGTGGCCTTGATGCGGACGCGCTCCGGGTATGTGCCACTGGCAATGAGCACGGTATCGCCCACATTCACTTTGGAAGCGGCATGCGTCAGGGTATTCCATGCATTTTGGGCCGAGTCCCCCGCATTGCCATCAGCCCCATTGGGGCCAACATAATAGACCTTCGGAGGGACATTCACGGCCAGGGTGGTGAAGGAAATCGGCTCGTCTTTCAGCTCCACCGCATCAGCCTCGGCATTCCGATCCAAGGCATCGGGCAAACGCAACGATTTGAGCCGGAAATAGTATGTTTGGCCCGGATTCAATCCAGTCAGGCTGAAGCTGCCAACATGGTTGACATCAAACGATTCCTTGTTGAGACATTCCGGGGTTTCGCCCCAGGCCAGCTCGCAGGTGGCCGGCAGAGATGTCATCCATTCCAGATTCGCCGTTGTGGCGCTCACGGAATGTACCTTGGGCGCGGTGGTCAAGCGCAGCACCTGGCGCGTGATCACATCGCGGTAAAGGCCGATCGGCTTGCCCAGCGGTCCACCCTCGAAAAGCACAAGGGGGTTCTTAGCAACAGGCACGCCGTTCGCTGAGGCAAACTGGACGGCCACCTCGCGGGAAAACCCGTCGGTTTCTCCGGGAAGCGACACCTTCCCATCCAAATCCCAGCTTCGTTTCAAGTTCCGATAGGCATTGTAATCGGAGTAGGACACTTCATCGGCTGCGCTGAGCTGGATGGCCGGGCTTTGGACATTATCGAAAAGGTTGCCGCTCAGGAAATCGTTCTTTGAGCCGCCAAGGCCGATCTGCGGCTTGGAAAGGCCTGGAAAGAAGCCCCTGATGGTATCCACCAACGACCTCCTTTCCGGGCGGTGGCGCAAGCGAAGTCCCGCTTCGCTAAATCCGGTAAACTGGCAATGTGTGATTCGCAGTCCCTCGACCTTGGTGGCTTCCAGTCCGCATGTTGCCGCCGAGAAACCGCAGTTGTCGAAACGAATATCGTGGCCCTCCTCCACCTGCACCTCACCCGTGAAATGGATTCTCTGAAAATCCAGATGCGCGCTTTCGGTCACGCGGAAATCTCCTTTGATTAGGACCGGCTTGGCCCCACGGCCGCGGAGCGAAATGGGTTTGTCCCCTGTGCCATCGGCCTGCAAGTTCAGATTCCCATCGTATTCCCCGCCATCGAGGTAAACCGTGTCTCCGGGGCGCAGGCTCTTCGTCGCATGCGCCAGCGTTTTCCAAGCCTGCCTCATCGAAAGCCCGTCCGCCGCATCGTCTCCCTGGTTGCTGACATAAAAAATGTTTTCGGCGTAGGGGTACGGTCCCCGGTCCTTGCCGTCCGGTGCCGAGCCCCGGAATTTTGAATCCGCCTGCAAACGGAAATCCAGATTTTCTGCATCAGCGAATTCCCGATCAAGGTCCAGGCTCTTTCCATCTTTGGGAAGCAGGGAAATATTATCCTTGGGAAATTCGGAGGGCTCTTTTCCCGTGATCGAGTTTCGCGAGTCCGTAATATTGGTAAACCCTCCCAGGGAGACACAATTTTCCGTCCGGGCTCCCGGAACTCCCACCTTGAGTTGGAAATCTCCGAGATTGCCGAAGTTGCTCCAGGCGATCGATCCCACGATCTTTGAAGGGGCAACCAGCCTGCCATACATCCTCGACCCGAAAGCGTTGTTTTTATATGTGGCGCAGTTGCGGATCTCGTCGTTGTTCGGGGAGTAAATCCCGACGCCCGAGGACTCATAGGCGCTGTTTTGAAAAAATTGCCCATAGGCCACGCAGTCTTCAACCACGTTGCCGCCGCCCACCAACAATGGGTCTGGATTTTGTCCGTTGTCGATTGCCAACCCACCCCCGTTGAAAAAGGCGGTGCAATTACGGATCACGCAGTTTTTCGGCTGATACATCAGGATTCCCCAGACCACTTTGAGACCCATATTAGGCTCCCGATACGAAGGGGACGCTGAGGCTGGCCCGGCGCTGTTGAAGCCCGAGACCGCCAAACCCTCCACGGTAAC
>JBGSSC010000469.1:0-2667 GCA_041737265.1 Terrimicrobiaceae bacterium
CCGCTTCGAATTCCGCTGGGAGGACCAATTCAACCTCGCCCTGGATCCGGTCACGGCTCGCGCTTTCCATGATGAGACACTCCCTCAGGAAGGTGCGAAATCAGCGCACTTCTGCTCGATGTGCGGCCCTCATTTCTGCAGCATGCGCATCTCCGAGGACGTCCGGAGGTTTGCTGCCGAACAGGGCGTCGCGGAAGATCAGGCAATCCAGGCCGGCCTGGAGCAGAAATCCCGTGAATTCGTGGACAATGGCGGAGAGGTTTACGCCAGATCCTGAGCCACCCTGCTTTGCAACCGGCACTCTCTCCCAAAGGGCCTGATGCGGATACGCCGGAAGACCGGCGGACGGACGGGAGGAAGAAGGTGGTCATCCACTCCGATGGTGGATGTCATGGAAACCCGGGCCCCGGTGGCTGGGCTGCGATTTTGGAGTGTGGCAAGCACAGACGGGAATTGAGTGGTGGAGTTCCCGCGACAACGAACAACCGGATGGAACTTCAAGCTGCAATAGAAGCATTGAGTGCATTGAAAGAACCGTGCGACGTCGAGTTCCACACCGATTCCCGGTATGTGAAGAACGGCGTGTCGGACTGGATGTCCGGATGGAAACGCAACGGTTGGAAAACGAAGTCAAAAAAGCCGGTGAAAAACGACGATCTCTGGCGGGCGCTCGACGCTTGCGCGTCGAAGCATCGGATCAAGTGGCTCTGGCTGAAAGGCCACGCGGGCCACAACGGCAACGAACGGTGCGATCAACTTGCAACCGGGGAAATTACAAAGATCAAGCAGATGTTCAGCCCTCAACAACTTGATGCAATGCTGGCTGACTTTTCCCGGAAGGAAAATCCGGATCAAATTTCAGGCCGGAAGCAAAACTTGACTCAACCCAACGAATTCCACCTATAAAGGAATCCTATGGCTTTTTTGGAATGCCGCTTTTTTTCCGAGGCGCTGGGGCTGTCGTGTTCTATGAATGTTGTCCTTCCCCAGGCCACCAGCGGCCAGATCGGAATGAAAGGTGCGGTGCGGGCGAAAAAGCACCCTGTGCTTTGGTTGCTTCATGGCATGTCGGATGACCACTCCATCTGGGCCAGACGCACCTCGATCGAGCGCTATGCCTCGGAAGCCGGACTGGCCGTGGTCATGCCGGCGGTGAATCTGAGCTGGTATCAGAACATGGTTTCCGGACCCACCTACGGCGCATTCATCAGGGAGGAACTCCCATCCATAGCCCAATCGTTTTTTCCACTCTCGAATGCGCGGCGGGACAATTTTGTCGCAGGTCTTTCGATGGGCGGTTATGGCGCTTTCCTGCTTGCCCTGTCGCAACCCGCACGCTTTGCCGCTGCGGCGAGCCTGTCCGGTGCATTGGATGTGGCCGGCATTGCCGGAGGCCGTGACGCACGGTTCCGGAAGGTCATGACCGCCGCGTTTGGTCCGGCGGGTAACATTGCCGGAGGGCCTTCGGATCTGTTTTTCCTCTCGAGGCAGCTCCTCCGCTCCGGCACCAAGGCCCCTGCACTCTACGCCTGCTGCGGCACGGAGGACCACCTCCTGACCGGTAACCGGCTCTTCGCCGCACATGCGAAGAAGATCAACCTGCCTTTTCTTTACGAGGAGCATGATGGACCCGGGCATACCTGGGACTACTGGGACCGCCAGATCCAGCGGGTAATCGAATGGTTGCCGCTCACAAAGTCTCCAAACGATTCTTAATTCCACAGGTTTGCACTTCATACGAAAGGGAAAAAGCTCTGGGCTCTGTCTTCGCAGTTGCGCGATTTGTCGCCAGCAGATAATAAAGCCGGGATGACAGAAACCTACGTTCCGGTGCTCCTGCACATCCTTGTTGCAGTTGGCTTCGCCACGGTCGCACTCCTTGCGAATCTCGTGCTGGGACGCGCGGGGACCCGCAACGCTTCGAAGGATCTTGCCTACGAATGCGGGATGTTGCCTGAAGCCGGCCCCCAGCCGCGCTTCAGCGTGAAGTTTTACCTCGTGGCAATGCTCTTCATTCTTTTCGATATCGAGATTGTATTCATGTACCCATGGGCAGTGGTTTACCGTCCCTTTGTCGCGGAGTTCGGTCCCATGATCTTTTGGAGCATGCTGAGCTTCATTCTGATCCTCCTCTTCGGCTATGTTTATGCGATTAAGAAGGGTGCTCTCGAGTGGGGCTCCAAGTAGGGCATACGATCCCTTCTCCAATCCATTCCATGATCCACCACCTCGTTCTGTTTAAACTCAAGCCGGAGACCGACGAGGAGAAGGTGGAGTGGATGATGCGTGAGACACGCATCCAACTGCTCAAGATTCCCGGGGTGCTGAGCGTGCGCTGTGGAAAAAAGATTGAGCCTGACACCGAGTGGCCGTTCTTTCTCGTTGTTGAGATCGAATCCATGGACAAACTTCGCGCTTACCGCGATGACCCGGTGCACCTCAAATTTGTGGAGGAGGTAATCAAGCCAAACGTTGTCGAACGGCTGGCCCTTGACCACGAGATGGAGCCGGGGAAAGACGTCCTTTACTCCTAATCCGGCGTAGCCGGTGCCAAGAGCGGGTTTGTTGGCAATGGGACCCGTTGAGAAACGTGCTCACTCCGCCGCCGGATTAGAAGTATTTTGCTGCGCAAAATGGAGGGAAACGCTTCGTCGTTTCCCATCATGG
>JBGSSC010000524.1:0-3022 GCA_041737265.1 Terrimicrobiaceae bacterium
CGGACTTCGGGCAGGCGATGGAGAGTATGCGAAGGGCAAGCTGTCCTTTTCGTGCGCGCAGAACGCATTTGTTGCCAGCCCCACAGCCCCCGTGCGGGTCAACAGCACTGCAGGAAAAGTAACGCATTCTTACGATCTGAAGAGCGGTATTCTGGCGATTTCCGGGCCGGGCGTCCTGGCGGACGTAACAGTGGAGTTTCCCGAGGAGAAAAAACCCGAGTCGGAACCACGGCCGTGAGCATCATGGCACCTCCAGCTGAAAATTTTCTGTGATGGGAGACTCAGAAGCCGCGGGCAGTATTTTGGGGGCCATTGGGAGAACTCCCCTTGTTGAGTTGTCACGAATGACTCAAGGGATGGAGGGAAGGCTTCTGGCCAAGTTGGAATATTTGAACCCCGGGTTCTCAAAAAAGGATCGCATTGCTCTCCAGATTATCGAAGACGCGGAGTCTTCCGGTGACCTGCACCCCGGGCAGACTGTCGTCGAACTTACCAGCGGAAACATGGGGACGGGGTTGGCCATCGTCTGCGGAGTCAAGGGGTATCCCTTTGTCGCGGTGATGAGCCGCGGGAATTCCATTGAACGGGCCCGTATGATGGAGGCTTTGGGAGCCGAGGTGATTCTTATTGACCAAGCCACGGGGTCGGTGCCGGGTCAGGTCTCCGGCGGGGATCTCCACCTCGTGGAACTGGCGACTGAAAAAATCGTATCGGAGCGGGAGGCCTTCCGGGCCGACCAGTTTTTTCTTCCGGGCAACTTCCGCGCACATTATTTCCACACCGGCCCGGAGATCCTCCGACAGGCCGGCGGAGAAATCCATGCCTTCTGTGACTTTGTTGGAACGGGGGGTTCCTTTGCGGGGATCAGCAAAGCGCTTCGCGAGGCAAATCCCGGGGTTTCCTGCTATCTGGTTGAGCCGGAAAAATGTGCCGTGCTGGCAGGACGGGAGGTGTTGGGAAACGGTCATAAAATTCAGGGTGGGGGATACTCCATGAGGGAGCTCCCAGCCTTGAGCGGAGTCAAGGTGGACGGCTATCTCTCTGTTTCTGACGAAGAGGCCATCGGGACCTCGAGGGATCTGGCAAAGAAGGAAGGCGTCTTTTCCGGCTTTTCGTCCGGTGCGAACGTTTGCGCCGCCCTCAAGTTACTGCGTGGTCCTTGCCGGGGAAAAACGGTGGTTGTTCTCTGCTGTGATTCCGGACTCAAGTATTTGACGACCGATCTCTGGGCCCGAATTCCGTAATCGCTCATGGCTAAGCGTCCCTGCCGAAATTTTTCATGCCGAATGGCAAATTGCGCATGGGTATGAAGCAGGGGATCACCTTTTTGGCCGCAGGCCAGGCCTTGATTCGCGGCGATCTGTCCCGAATCCAGGATGATCGCTTCAGCAGCCTGATCCGGATCATTCGATCGGCCGACCTTGCATTCTCGAATTTTGAGGGAGCGGTTCTGGACGGCGCGTCCTGCTGGCCGACGAAGGATGATGGGTATTGCGGTGCGGTGGAACCGGCTGCGCTGGAGAGTTTGCATGGAATGGGATTCTCGGCCCTGGCCCTGGCGAATAATCACGCATTCGATCTCGGGCCGGGTGGAATCCTCGCCACCTTGAAAGTGACAGGAGAAATGCCGGCGCTGTGCGCTGGCATCGGGGAGGATGCCCTTCGGGCTTCCCGGTTTGGTTTGCGGGAATATCCTTTTGGAAGCGCCTCACTCATGGCCATGCATTGCGGAGACCGGCAGGAAGCCAAAACCTGCCGGGCTCTGGATGGTCAACCGAACCGGGGGATTCCCGCCCGTCCCGGGGTCAACTGGTTGGAGTTGGTGACCAAGCCGGCAGGTTCCGGCGAATGGAATTTCCTGGAGGCGGACGTGCGGCGTCATTTGGACACAATCACGCAGGCTGCGGGTGTGGCGGACTTCGTCATTGTCTATGTCCATCACCACACTCTTGGCCCGACTCCCGGGCGCGTGCCCGCGGCCTACCGGGAGTTCAGCCGGAGTTGTATTGAAGCCGGCGCGAATGTGGTCCTCGGACACGGGACACCGGTCATGCAAGGACTGGAGATCCACCACGGCCGCCCGATCTTCTACAACCTGGCCAATTTCATTTTCCACACCCAGGCGGTTGAGATGTGGTCAGGGAGATATGGTTCGAAACCCTGGGAAAGCTGCATCGCCTCCGCCCGATTTGTTGAAGATGGTTCCCTGGCTGATTTGGAGATTCATCCGATTATCCTTGGAGATCCGGAAAAACTTGCCGCGGCGGATATGCTTGGCCGCCGGGCCTCCTACCCGGTTGTGGCGGATCGGGAGCGCGGAGAACGCATACTGCGCCGGTTCGCCGACCTCTCCAGCGAATGGGGAACGGTTCTCGAAGTCAAAGCCAAAGACTCTGCCTGTGTGACGGCCGTGTGGGCACCACAGGGAAAATATCAAGATTGCTGAATATTCCAACCTGATACTGCTGCATGACTCCTCCAAAAAAGAAACGCCCTCTTGGTATTGAGAGGATCGATAAAAACTTCCAATCTGGAGCGGTGACCTATCCCGTGTGCTGGGTAGATGCTTTTGACCGTCGCATCGCCCTGCGGGGGATGGGCTGGCCGGCGGAAAACAGGCGGGCCAAATCGTTCCGCCGCCTGCCCGACCGCGCGGAAGAAGGCCTCTCCGAGGGCGTACGTTTGTTGTCCCACTGCCCTGCCGGAGTCTTCCTTTCGTTTTTCAGCGACGCCAAAGAGATCGTCATTCGATTGACGGTGAGTGATGTCAAGCAAATGGCCCATATGCCGGCCACCGGCATGGCCGGGGCCGAGTTGTATTTCCGTGAAGGATTAACTTGGTTTCCCGGCGGTGTGGCCAAGCCCTCACTGAGCGATAACACTTTTGTCTCCCCGCTCTGGGAAGCAGACGTTTCCAGGCGACGGGAGTTCCGTGTTTATTTGCCGCTGTATAAGCGGGTGAATGCGGTGGCCCTTGGCATCTCGCAGGGTGCCAGGATCGAACCTGCCCCGGCCCCGCGCG
>JBGSSC010000525.1:0-3566 GCA_041737265.1 Terrimicrobiaceae bacterium
TCCGCCTGGGCCAGGGCGGGTGCGTCGTTCGTGCCGTCGCCGGTCATCGCCACAAGGTGACCTTTGGCCTGTTCTTCGCGGATGCGCGCGAGTTTGTCCTCGGGCTTGGCCTCGGCCATGAATCCATCAACCCCGGCCTCCGCGGCGATGGCTGCGGCGGTCAGCGGGTTGTCTCCTGTGATCATGACCGTGCGGATGCCCATTTTCCTGAGCTGCGCAAAGCGTTCGCGGATTCCGCCTTTGACGATGTCCTTGAGAAACACGACCCCAAGAACGCCGTTGGAGTTGGCCACGACAAGCGGAGTGCCGCCCTGCCCGGACACCGACTTCACATCGGCCAGCACCCCGTCGGGACAGATTCCGCCATGTTCCTTTACCCAGCGGATGACGGAATCCGCAGCGCCTTTGCGGATCCGGATTGTTTCACCTTCCCCGGCAATATCCACACCGCTCATTCGCGTCAGCGCAGTGAATGGAACGAAGGTGGCGTGCTGATCTTTGAAGTCGTGAGGGCGGAGGTTGAACCGATCCTTTGCCAACACGACAATGCTTCGTCCCTCGGGGGTTCCATCCGCGATCGATGCGAGTTGAGCCGAGGCCGCCAACTGTTTCTCGTCAACTCCCGGTGCCGGCAGGAAGGCAGCCGCCTGCCGGTTCCCCAGGGTGATTGTGCCTGTCTTGTCGAGCAGGAGCACGTCGATGTCGCCCGCCGCCTCAACCGCGCGACCCGAAGTCGCCAGCACGTTGCGCTGCATCAACCGGTCGATACCGCTGATTCCAATCGCACTCAGAAGCCCGCCGATGGTCGTCGGAATCAGGCAGACCAGAAGGGAAACAAGCACCGGCAACGAAAGGTTCACCGCCTCGCCTTGCCCGGCCATGCGTTCCGCAAAACGCGCAAAGAATGGCAACGTCGCGACAGCCAGGACGAACACGACCGTCAGGCTGACAAGCAATATCCCGAGTGCGATCTCATTGGGAGTGCGCTTCCGGTTGGCTCCCTCGACCATGGAGATCATCCGGTCGAGAAACGTATTTCCCGGATCGGTCGTGATGCGTACCACGATCCGGTCACTGGACACCCGGGTTCCCCCGGTCACCGCGCTGCGGTCACCGCCGCTTTCCCGGATCACGGGCGCCGACTCTCCGGTGATCGCGCTTTCATCCACCGTGGCAATGCCCTCGATCACATCGCCATCGGACGGAATGACATCGCCGGCCTCACAAACCACAAGGTCCCCTTTGCGCAGGTCCGATGCCGCGACGCTCTCCTCGGCCGTTCCCTTGAGTCGGCGCGCCATCGTGGTCATACGCATCCGTCGCAGCGTGGCGGTCTGCGCTTTTCCGCGGCCCTCCGCGATGGCCTCGGCAAAGTTGGCAAACAGAACGGTGAACCAGAGCCAGATTGTAATCTGGACGTTGAAGAGAGTCGGGGACCCGAAGCTGATCAGTGTTGTCGCAAGGGCTCCGGCGAAGACGAGGAACATGACCGGATTCCTCCATTGCACGCGGGGATCGAGCTTGCGGAAAGCGTCCGCAGCTGCCGCGCGAATCAGCGGGATGTCGCTCAAGGACGGGGATTTTGTGGATGGATTCATGGCTGGATAATCAAAAGGTGCGGCCGGAAAGCATGAGGATGTGTTCGGCAATGGGACCGAGACAAAGTGCGGGAAAAAATGTGAGCGCGCCGACGATCAAAATGACCGAAACAAGGAGGATGCCGAACGTTGCGCCGTATGTCGGGAAGGTTCCCGACGAAGGCGGGGAGTACTTCTTTCCCGCCAAATGGCCGGAAACAGCCAGAACCGGAATAATCACCCCGAAGCGTCCGGCCAACATGGCAATGGCCAGCGCATAGTTATAGAAGTCGTTGTTTGCTCCAAGCCCCGCGAAGGCCGAGCCGTTGTTGGCCGAAGCCGAGGCGAAGGCATAAAGCATTTCCGAGAATCCATGGGGTCCCTGATTGCCGAGCGTGGCGGAGCCGGCGGGAGCGGCGCACGCGACGGCAAGGCCGACAAGGATGCAGACCGACGGGGCCAATACGCCAACCACAGACCATCGGATCTCGGCGGCCTCCAGTTTTTTGCCTAGATACTCGGGGCTCCTGCCCACCATCAACCCGGCAAGAAAAACCGTGACCACCGCAAAGAGAAGCATGCCGTAAAGCCCGGCACCAACCCCGCCAAAGACGACCTCCCCCAGGAGCATATTCAGAATCGCCACGCCGCCTGCCAACGGACTCAGGCTGTCGTGCATGGCATTGACGGCACCACACGACGCATCCGTCGTGATCGTCGAGAAAAGCACGCTGTTCATCACGCCGAACCGCACCTCTTTGCCCTCCATCGCCTGCGTTATGTCGAGAGCGGGATTCGGGCGGCTTTCCGCCCACCACGATGCGGCGAAACCCGCGAGAAACAGACTCAACATCACTCCGAAAAGAACCCATCCCTGCCGCCGGTCTCCCGTCATTCGCCCGAAAAACGAAGTGAGGCCGCCCGGGATGGCGAAGATCGCGAGCATCTGGAGAAAGTTGGTCAAGGGCGTTGGGTTCTCAAATGGATGCGCGGCATTCACCCCGAAAAACCCGCCGCCATTCGTTCCAAGTTGCTTGATCGCGATCTGGGAGGCAGCCGGACCGAGAGGGATGACCTGACCGGCCCCGGAGAGAGTTGTTGCCGTGACGTGGCTGTCCAGCGATTGGGGCACCCCCTGCCAGATCATCACCACCGCCATCAGAAAGGAAAGAGGCAGAAGCAGGTGGATCACCCCCCGCACCAGATCAGCCCAGAAATTCCCGATCGCACCGCCCGACCGGCGCACAAGCCCGCGGGTGAACGCCACCGCCACCGTAAGTCCGGTCGCAGCGCTCAGATAATTCTGCACCGCCAGCCCGGCCATCTGGGTGAAGGAACTCATCGTCGCCTCTCCCGAGTAGGCCTGCCAATTCGTATTCGTGACGAACGAGACCGCTGTATTCAGTGCAAGCGCAAACGGAACCCCCGGGAAATTTTCCGGGTTCAGCGGGAGAAAGGCCTGACCCATCTGGAGCACAAGCAGCAAAACGATCCCGGCCCCATTGAAAACGAGCAGCGCCCCCGCATAGGCAGTCCATTTCATCTCTGCCGAAGGATCGATTCCCGCCAGGCGGAAGATCATCCGCTCCAACAACCCAAGAACGGGTAATGTTTTTTCTCCGGTGAAGATACGGTGCATCAGCCAACCCAATGGAGATGTGACCGCAATGAGGGCGGCAACAAAGACCGCGACTTGAATCAACTCGTTCGGTTTCACAGCACCAACCTGCCGTGATTCCAAAATCCCTGCCAGTTAAGGTCCGGCCCGAAAGAGTTAAGAATGTGCTAATGCCAGGCGCGGCGACAGCCGCGCCTACAGCAAAGCGGCAACCGCTTTGCTAGGGGGAGACTGCGAGCCTGTCTGGGTCCTGCTCATAGTGATGGAACATTCCGTTTTCCTTGTAGGTCTTGAGCCTGAAGTGGGTGGCAGTGGATTGCACGGCCCCGATGGTGCTGAGCTTCTCGGCGACAAAGGCGGCGACGGCGCGC